>JAHLFB010000276.1 GCA_018884025.1 Candidatus Phocaeicola faecipullorum | reverse complement strand
TCTTCAAGTGGAGCGTCAGTAACATTTACCGGTTCAGCAAAAGATGGTCAGAGTACATATTATGCTTTGTATCCTTATAACGCTGAGGCTACTATCTCCGGCAGTATTATAACAACTACTTTGCCAGCAGAACAAACAGCCCGTCCCGGAAGTTTCGCCAATATGTTAAACCCATCGGTAGCAAAATCCGGAAGTGATAAGACTTTGAATTTCAAGAATGCCTGTGCTGTGGTGAAGTTTACTCTTGGTTCTGTACCTGACAGTAAAAACATAGTAAAAGCTATGTTTCGTGGAAATAACGGAGAAGCATTGGCAGGACCAATACAGATTGATGCTTCATTAGCTACTCCTGTAGCTACTGTACAAACAGACTTTGCGGGAACAGAAGTAACACTGAACGGAGAATTCACATCAGGTAAAACATATTATTTTGTAACAGTTCCGACGGAATTAACTAGTGGATTGACACTTGTGTTTTATGACGGGAACAATCATGAATGGAAAAAAGTCGGTCAGAAATCAACAACACTAACAGCAGGTAGAATCTTGAATTTGGGTGAAGTAATTCCTGGAGATTTTGTTCCGTCGCAAGGATATGAAATAATAAATGATGTATATCATATTTATAATGCTGATGGGTTAATTAAGTGGGCTACACAAAATGATGCGAAAAGTAGTAATGTCATTCTGCAAGCTGATATTGATATGAGCGGAAAGAAATGGACACCTATAGGAAGTGGTATGAGTACCGGTTACTCTGGAGACTTTGACGGTAACGGTAAATATATCAAAAATCTAAAAGTAAATGTAACAGCCGGTAATGCTGGTTTCTTTGGTGGACTGGCGGAAGGTGCAAAAGTTCATGATATTAAATTTACCGGTGCGGAAATAACCGGTTCATCATCAGTTGGAGTAATAGCCGGAGAAAGTTTAGGGATAATTGACAGATGTAATGTTCGTGATTCAAAAGTTACAGGTAATAATGCAGGTGGAATAACCGGAAACAACAGTGTTCAGGTAAACAATTGTAATGTACAGGATGTTACAATAAATGGCAGTTATTTAGCCGGTGGTATTTCTGCTTATAATTACGGGAAAATAGAATATTGTACAGTATCGGGAAATACAACGCAAATAACAGCGACAGGTTCAAGTTCTCGTGCCGGAGGAATTGTTGCTTCTAATTCAGAAGAAAGTGGAGTGAAGACTAGTGGACGTATTTTGCAATGTGCGGTTGAAACAGTAAAGGTGTCTGGTTTTTGGGCTGGAGGTATAGCTGGGGAAAACGGTTTTGGAACAGTTGCGCAATGTGTGGTTGATAGAAGTGTGATTACTCATGCTTCTAACCAAAATAGTACACGACTTGGCGGCGTAGTAGGGTATAATTCACGAGGTGAGGTTGTGGCAAGTTATTCTGCATATACGATTGTCGGGGGTGATGGCTTAATGTCTGAAGCATTAGGCGGAATTGTTGCATATAACAACAGTTCTTCCGCATATGTATATGGCTGTTATTCAACTCATGATTCATTACTTGGTATATCGACTTATATTGGAGCAATAGCCGGATATAGTAATGGAAATGTTATTTCTTGTTACGCAGATGGCGCAGATGGCATAAGTGGAGTTGGATTGGTAGGAACAGGCACAACAGAACATTGTGTGGAAATTGGAGAAACAAATTATGAAACCTTAATAACTGGAGTATATAATCTTACGGTGACAGATGGTACTGTGTGGATAGCAAAAAAAATATGGGAGATAGCCGCTGAAGGGCCAAGTATTAATGCTGATTATATAGGCGAACTGTCTTCTAATTAATAGAATCCAATTGGATATAAAATGGGATGTGATTACTATTTTGAAATCGCATCCCATTTTCAATTTTTGAATTCATATATTGATGCACAATAATATAACGGTAGCCTTGGTATTTTGAAAGTCATTTCCTACCAGGAAGTTCTGGAATGATACTCTCAATCCTGTTTTCTACATTATCAGGTAGTTTCGAGAAAAAATCCATCCCTGTCACGTTTTCCACACTGTCCACTGTAACCATATATTTCTCTATATCTTGTGAGTGGGCGATATTCTTGAAAATAAATCCCATTGCAATAGGATTCTTTCTATTATATATAAGTATAACCTTAAAAAATCTGTCAGGAACGGCAACCTTATGTTCACCAATTCTCTTAGGTGATTTGGAATCGAAAATAGGTCCACATGCAATGTATATCCTTCCGTATTTTTCTGCCCAGTCTCTGCATAATTCCTCCAAATCATTCCAGTCGCCACGGTTCAGATTTCCTACCTGGGGACATATGTTACTCATATAAAATGATTCTATCATAGCCTGTTTGCTCCATTTCATATCTGCAGCCGGAGCCATGTGTCCTCTGTCGTATCCGCTTCTGGTGTAGTCTTTATGTACCACTCTCGGTTCCGGCAAGTCCGGGTCAGGCATGAATTTGTCATATCTGTCAGTCTCTCCCTTCGTCTCTTCTCTAGTCAGTTCCCATGCCACCCAGTTAGGGTTTTTGTAATACACGTTGTATGAAACGGTATAACCTGTCCTGTGAAGCACTATTTCATTCTTGTACTTCCCCGGATATGTATATGCCGGTATTTCCAGATTTAGTTTTGGAGCTTCTGTTCGGTCGGTTTCAGTATCATTGCCTGTCTTTATCTTTTCTATTACAGGTTTCAGATTTTCTGCCTGTGCTATTAGCCCATCTTTCAGTTTGTTGGCTTCCTGTGCTGTTTTCTTTAATGTTTGCTGTATATCCGATTTGTCAGGCAGTTCCGGCAGTCCGACACCTTCATTATTTGATGAGAATATATAGTAGTATATTCCTGCTCCCAGAATTATAGCTGTTAAAAACAGGAATTTCCATTTCATTCCGCTTTTCTTTTTCCTTTTCTTGTTTTTGCGTTTCATACCAGTTTAAATCTGATTCTTAAAATGCCATCGTTATAGTCGTGGCTTATTATTTTGAATGTACCTATTTCGGAGGTGTTTTTTACATGAAGTCCTATGCACAGACACTCGTCATAATCTCCAACTTTGACTATTCTCACTGTATCCGATGCGTTTTCCGGAAGTCTTTTCATATCGAAACGTCCTACAGCCTCTTTCTGTGTTATATACTCAGTGGTTACGTCAAGATTGCGTGTTATAACGCTGTTTACTGTTTCTTCTATTTTTGCGATATCATTTTCTCCCGGAGGTTCAGGCAATGCGTAATCCAGTTTGCTCTTCTTCTTTTCTATGTGTGCCGAAACTGCTCTCCCGCATCCGAAAAGGTTTATCATCGTGCGGTTTACTATATGCTCGCAGGTGTGCATCGGCGGATATTCCTGCTTATTGTGCGCGTTAATTATGCTCTGTTGTTCCATATCTGTTGTTTTTAGTTTGTTTTGTATGCAAACATAATTAAAAATATTGATTGATATGTATTATTGTTTACGGTTTGTTAGAGTTAGGGACATATGTTTTATTAATGGATTTAATATATTATTGTGAAACTTGAATTTATTCAGTATATTTGCGCTCCGAAGATATAGGCATGAGAGTATGAGATTAAAGAAAGATATAGAGATAGAAAAGGGGCCTGACGGATATGTCTTGGGAGGCGATATGGATGCGTCTGAGTATGATATGCTGGTTCCATTGAGCGATGAGGCTGTGTTCCTTATCAGAGAAATAGGTCAGGAAGAATTTGACGAGGATACATTGGCCGGTATGTTGTGTAGTGAGTTTGGAATGGATTATACACGTGCGCTTGACGAAGCCCTTGCTTTGATGAACCACTGGCAGGATATAGGGATAACACGTTGGTGACATAATGTTAGATTATAGAAAAATATTTCAAGGCTCATTGAAAACAGCCTTATGGATGTGGAGACAGACATCGGGACATAGAATCCCGGTGTCTGTCTCCGTGTTTTTAGGTGTTGTGAGAATAGCGGCATCGTTGTCGTTCATTTGGGTAAGCAAAGAGATGATAGATGCGGCTGTAAGGTCAGACAGCAGCCTGATGAAATATGTTTTGGCACTGGTTGCTGCATTAGTTGTGGAAATGTTGTGTTCAGCTATACAAGGATACATGAATGTCCGAACAGAAGCCCGTATGCGTAATTCCTTGAGGGAAAGAACATTCGTAAGGGCTTTGAATGCCAAATGGAGTGGAAGGGAAAAATGGCATACCGGAGATGTCGTAAACCGTCTGGAGGAAGATGTCAGGGTAATAGCTGATGCACTGTGTCATTTGGTGCCCGGAGCTGTAATTACCGCCGTACAGTTGGTAGCTGCTTTCATCTTTTTATGGACTATGAATCCTGCATTGGCATGGGTTGTGATATGCATTCTGCCTGTTTTCCTGATTTTTGCGGCTATTATGGCAAGGAAAATCAAAGCTCTGACAGCAGACATAAGGAAATCGGATTCTAAAGTTCAGTCCATATTGCAGGAATCTTTGCAGAAACGTATAGTCATAGTTGCTCTCAACAGAAGCAAATATGTTGTAAATAACCTGATTGAGTCACAAAAGATTCTTATGGGAAAGGTAATGAGAAGAAATAAATTTACAATGACTTCAAGAATAGCGATAATGACAGGTTTTGGTACAGGTTACCTTACAGCGTTCATATGGGGAGTTTACCGTATGCAGGATGGAGTGGTAACGTTTGGTATGCTGTCGGCATTCCTGCAGCTGGTAGGCCAGATACAGCGTCCCACTGCTGACATGAGTCGCCGTTTGCCTGCCATGATACATGCCATGGCATCCGCAGAAAGACTTATGGAAGTTTATGATTCGGAGCAGGAAGAGAAATATATACCTTCAAATGATGATGAAGATAAATGGGACGGTATAAGGCTTGATAAAGTAACATTCGGTTATCCTGACGGACACAGAAAAATCCTGACGGATTTTACCCATGATTTTAGGCCTGGTTCATCTACGGCAATAATGGGTGAGACCGGTGCCGGAAAAAGTACCATGATGAGACTTATGCTGGGACTTCTTAAACCGGAAAGCGGTGAAGTTATATTTTACAACGATTGCGGTGAGACTGTCATGGCATCCGCACGTTCAAGGGCAGGCATAGTGTATGTACCGCAGGGTAACAGCTTGTTCAGTTCAACTATACGGGAAAACCTCACAGGAGGTAACACAAGTATAACAGACGACGACATAAAGAAGTCTCTTTATATGGCAGCGGCAGAGTTTGTTTACGAACTTCCCGACGGACTAGACACACAATGTGGTGAAGGTGGCGAAGGCCTTAGCGAGGGGCAGGCACAGCGTATAGCCATAGCCAGGGCATTGCTTTGCAGGGGACGTATAATGCTTCTCGACGAATTTACTTCGGCTCTGGATGCGGAAACTGAAAGTAAGCTAATGGACCGTCTGACGGAAAATTATACCGGTAAGACTTTGGTATTTATAACTCATAGAAAAGAAATTGCCGACAGGTGCGACAATGTGGTTCGTATAAGTAGAAACAGTGAAAAAGATGAAAAAACTTGTATTGCCTAACGAGATACTTATGGGTGAGGTAGAAAGGCTCCTGTCGCAGGGAACAGCGGTTACTATAATGACAAAGGGCAGCAGTATGATGCCCTTTATAGTAGGCGAGAGAGACAGTGTAGTGCTAAATCCTTATGGTGAGCCGAAGGTTGGAGATATAGCGCTTGCCCATTTGGAAAACGGGGCATACGTTCTGCATAGAATTATTGATATCTCTTCTTCGGGTATAGTCACTCTTATGGGCGATGGAAATATCAGAGGTACGGAGAAATGCCATATAAGCCGCTTATGCGGAAAAACGGTATCGGTAATTAGAAAAGGCCGCAGGTGTAATCCGGATTCGGATACATGGATATTCATGGCAAAATTATGGAGACGGTTATTGCCGGTGAGGGGTTATCTGTTGGCTATATATAGAAGGATTTTTATAAAACTGATATAATCTGATGAAAAAACTTAAATCATATATTGTGGGCGGACACAGATTTTGTGTGTCAATGGATTTGAAATCTGTGCTTTGGGAAGGAATGGCTAATTATGAGCCTTTTCTTTCGGAAGAGTTTAATATAGAGCCGGATACTTCCTGTGCGGATATATTACATAATTCCGTTTTCTGTGTTGACATAGATTTATCATCTGACGGTAAGGATATTATTTCTTCGTCACGAACTTTGGCCGATTTCGATGATGATACGGCATATATCTCTGTGATGTCAGGCGTGGGTGGCGAACGTATTTTCCTTATATCGCTTAACAGCAGAATGAAAGATAGGTGCGGTTTATTGGTCGTAGATAAAGACTTGAGTAAGTGTAAATTGTATGCCGGAGCATGTGCTACGGGAGGTCATGGACTTTTTGTTGTTAACAATGCCATTATGCTTCTTTACGCACTCTGTACTTCTGTTATGAATACATTGTTGATACATGCTTCTGTCGCTGTTGCCGACTGTTTGGGATACGCTTTTCTGGGTAAAAGCGGAACAGGAAAGAGTACACATACCAGATTATGGCTTCAGAATATAACCGGAGCATATCTTCTTAACGATGATAATCCGGTGGTAAGGATTAATGAAAGAGGAGAAACCATGATATATGGCTCTCCATGGAGCGGAAAGACACCTTGTTATCGTAACGAGAGTGTGCCGCTGAAAGCTGTAGTCAGGTTGAGTCAGGCTCCTTATAACTCTATAAGGAAACTGTCTGGTGTGTCAGCTTATGCTGCTGTTGCTCCGTCTGTATCGTCCATGAAATGGGAAAGGAGTATGGCAGACGGCCTTCATGATACTCTTTCTAAATTGATTTCAAATGTAGGTATATATCATTTGGAGTGTCTTCCTGATGCGGATGCCGCATTTTTGTGTCATGATACAGTGAAATGATTTTGTAAAAACTACGTTATAATAATAAAACAATATGAGGATAAAGAAAGGATTCGTGCTGCGTGAACTGGCAGGCGAGAAAATTATTTCCGGCGAAGGACTGGAACAGATAGATTTCAATAAGATAGTAACCTTGAACTCGTCGGCGGCCTATATATGGGAGCATATTTCTGACAGGGAGTTCGATCTTGAAACAATGGTTGATTTACTTTTAGACCGTTATGATATAGAGCGTAGCGTGGCATTACAGGATTCACGCCGTCTGCTTGATGACTGGAAGGCCATTGGTCTTATAGAAGACTGACCATAATAACAAGTATGCATGTGTGTCGGCATCAGTTGGCATACATGCATTTTTTTGCAATGTTTATTTAATAATTAGGTATATATTTGCGTATTTTTGTGTTGTTAGGGTATAAAATCCGGTTGTAAGTGATTATTTATACAAAAAAGAAGTAACTTTGTCGCCGGTAAGAGTTTATTAATAAAAATGCAAGAAACAGTACATAATATTATTGAGATTTCACATGTCTCAAAATACTTTGATGACAAAGTAGCTCTGGACGATATTAATCTCTATATCCGCAAGGGCGAGTTTGTAACAATACTAGGGCCGTCCGGGTGCGGTAAGACAACATTGTTGAGGCTGCTGGCAGGTTTTCAGACAGCATCAGAGGGAGTGATAACAATCAACGGTAAGGAGATAACACAGACACCTCCTCATAAACGCCCTGTAAATACGGTTTTTCAGAAATACGCCTTGTTCCCGCATCTTAATGTTTACGACAATATAGCATTTGGTCTTAAACTCAAGAAGTTGCTAAAGGACGAAATCATGCGTAAGGTTAAGAATGCGCTGAAGATGGTTAGCATGAGCGATTATGAATATCGTGATGTGAACTCTCTTTCAGGAGGGCAGCAGCAGCGTGTAGCTATAGCCAGAGCAATTGTGAACGAGCCGGACGTGCTTCTTCTGGACGAACCGTTGGCTGCACTTGACCTAAAGATGCGCAAGGACATGCAAATGGAACTTAAGGAAATGCACAAACGCCTTGGCATTACATTCGTATATGTTACTCACGATCAGGAAGAGGCTCTGACACTAAGTGATACCATAGTGGTTATGAGTGAAGGACGTATCCAGCAGATAGGTACACCTACCGATATATATAATGAGCCTGTAAATTCTTTCGTGGCCGATTTTATTGGCGAAAGCAATATTCTCAACGGAATAATGATACACGACCGTCTTGTAAGTTTTGCATGGGTGGAGGCTGAGTGCGTTGATGAGGGGTTTGGAGACAATGCTCCTGTAGATGTCGTAATACGTCCGGAGGATTTGTATATCTTCCCTGTCAATGAGTCTGCTCAGTTCCGCGGAAAGGTTACATCATGTATTTTCAAGGGTGTACATTATGAGATGGTTGTAGTGGCAAACGGTTTTGAATTCGTGGTTCAGGATTATCATCATTTTGAGGTCGGTTCTGATGTAGGACTGCTTGTCAAGCCTTACGACATACACATTATGAAGAAGGAAAGGGTATGCAATACTTTTGAGGGTAAGGTGATAGACGATACTCACGTAGAATTCCTGGGATGCGAGTTTGAGTGTAAAAAAGATGCTGTAGCTGGCATGGAGCCTGGTACTGAGGTATTGGTTGATGTACCGTTCGGTGGAGTTGTGCTTGATGACAATCAGGAAGACGGAACACTGACCGGAAACATAAGTTTTATACTTTACAAGGGTGACCATTATCATATTACCGTTGATTCCGACTGGGATGAAGATGTGTATGTCGATACAAATGATATTTGGGATAAAGGCGATAATGTAGGTATTAGCATTCCTGCAGATTGCATATCAGTGCGTAGGAAAATTAATTAACAAATATAATAGGAAACGAGGTGAAACTAAGTAACATTCGTATATTTCTTACTTCCCGTAAGAGTTGGACTTTGCCGTATATCATCTTTTCGGCATTCTTTGTAGTCCTGCCACTTATTCTTATAGTGGTATTTGCCTTTACTGACGAGCGCGGTAATTTTACGTTCGCTAATTTTGCCAAGTTCATGTCTCATCCGGAGGCAGTGAACACATTTATATATTCAATAGGTATAGCAATAATAAATACATTGATATGTATTCTGTTGGGATATCCTGCCGCATACATATTAAGCAGACTCAAGTCGGGTTATTCGCAGGTGGTGGTGATGCTCTTTATTCTCCCTATGTGGGTAAACATCCTGATACGTACACTTGCTACCGTGGCCTTGTTTGACTTCTTCCGTGTACCTTTGGGTGAAGGAGCCTTGATTTTTGGTATGGTATATAACTATATACCTTTTATGATTTATCCTATTTACAATACATTGGTTAAGATGGACCGCAGCTATATAGAAGCCGCACAGGATCTTGGAGCTACTACTTTTCAGGTCTTTACAAAGACCATACTGCCGTTGTCCATGCCTGGAGTGGCAAGTGGTATTCTTATGGTGTTTATGCCTACCATATCTACATTTGCCATTGCCGAGCTGCTTACGATGAATAACATAAAACTGTTTGGTACGACTATTCAGGAGAACATAAACAACAGTATGTGGAATTATGGCGCTGCTCTATCTCTTATAATGCTGTTCCTTATCGGTGCTGCTACTCTGTTTGCGTCGGATGATAACCAGGAGAGGGAAGGAGGCGGACTATGGTAAACATGATAAAGAAAGTGTTGTGTCATGGTTATTTGTGGCTGTTGCTTCTGCTGCTCTATTCACCGATAATCATTATAATGATATATTCATTCACTGAGGCAAAGGTACTTGGTAACTGGACTGGCTTTTCCACGAAACTTTATGAGAACCTGTTTGTACATGGCACTCACCACTCGTTGGTTAACGCTTTATGGAATACTATAACCATTGCACTTATTACAGCCGTAGTATCAACTATATTGGGAACAGTGACGGCCATAGGCATGTACAATTTGCGTTCACGCCAGCGTAAGGCCGTTTCGTTCATCAATAATATACCTATTCTTAACGGTGATATAATAATGGGTGTGTCACTGTTTCTTCTTTTCGTTTCGTTGGGAATACATCAAGGGTATGGCACGGTGCTTATGGCTCATATAGCCTTTTGTACTCCATACGTTGTACTTAGTGTGTTGCCACGACTGAAACAGATGAACCCTAATCTTTACGAAGCGGCTTTAGACCTTGGCGCTACTCCTGGGCAGGCTCTGAGGAAAGTAATCATTCCTGAAATCCTGCCTGGCATGATAGCAGGTTTTATGCTTGCCGTGACAATTTCTATAGATGATTTTGCGGTAACTATTTTTACGATAGGGAATGAAGGTCTTGAAACTCTTTCTACATATATTTATTCCGATGCCCGCAAGGGAGGACTTACTCCTGAATTGCGTCCGTTGTCAACGATAATATTCCTTATTGTTCTCGTAATGCTAATTATGATAAACCGCAGGTCAGGAAAGAAGAACGTAAAATAATTGTTTTGCAGCATGAAGAAACTATATACTATATTTATAGCATTTTTCACGGTTGTGTTTTTAACCGGATGCTATAACAGCGAGTCGCGCGAGAATGTGCTTAAGATATACAATTGGGGAGACTATATTGACGAAGATGTGCTGGCTGCCTTTCCGGAGTGGTATAAGGAACAGACCGGTGAGGATGTACGCATTGTATATCAGACATTCGACATTAACGAGATAATGCTAACGAAAATAGAACGAGGCAAGGAAGATTTTGATGTGGTTTGCCCGTCGGAATACATAATAGAACGAATGATTGTCAAAGATTTGTTGATTCCTATAGATACAGCATTCGGCAAAACTCCAAATTATATACACAATATTTCCCCGTATGTACGTGGAGAAATAGACAAACTGGGACTTCCCGGACGACCTGCTTCAAGATATGCGGTAGGTTATATGTGGGGAACAGCCGGTATATTATATAACAAGAAGTATGTAACGCGTGAGGAAGCGTCATCGTGGAATTCATTATGGGATAGCAAGTTCCGCAACAAGTTGCTGATGAAAGACAGTTATCGTGACGCTTACGGTACTGCAGTGATTTATGCCAACCGTGATGCTTTGATGAAAGGTGAAATCAAAGTGGAGGATCTGATGAATGATTATTCGCCTGAGGCAATAGCTACCGCAGAAAAGTATCTGAAAGAACTGAAACCGAATATTGCCGGATGGGAGGCTGATTTCGGAAAGGAGATGATGACAAAAAACAAGGCTTATCTGAATATGACATGGAGCGGCGACGCCGTGTGGGCAATAGATGAAGCCAATGCAATAGGAGTGGATTTGGGCTATGAGGTACCTAAAGAAGGAAGCAATGTATGGTTTGACGGATGGGTTATACCAAGATATTCAAAAAACAGGAAAGCTGCCAGTTACTTTATAAACTATCTTTGCCGTCCTGATGTGGCTCTTGCCAATATGGAGACCATTGGTTATGTAAGTGCAGTGGCAACACCTGAAATCCTTGAAGCAAAGATTGACACTACGCTTGAGACTTATTGTAACCTTGCATATTTCTTTGGATCGGATGCCCGTCATGTACAGATTGACCCTATACAGTATCCTGATAGCAGTGTTGTAGCCCGTTGTGCCATAATACGCGATTCGGGTGAAAGAACACAGGCCGTATTGGATATGTGGTCGCATGTGAAAGGCGATAATCTAGGCGGAGGACTGGTCATAATTATTCTGCTTACTCTTGTTGTAATGGTAATATATGTTGCATACAAGAAGATTGGAAAATATAGAAACCGTCGTCTTCAGAACAGGAGAAAGCGCAGGATTAAGCGCCATCTGAGGTAATGTGATATGAAACAGATTTTATATTAGGGTAGTGATGAGCTACCCTTTTTTATTTTGTCGATAAAACACTCTGATATATCTAAACTTTTTTTCATTTAACCAGTCAGTGCATATTTTTGTTTCATGAATAAAAAGTTTTTAAGATGAGATTTGGTAAATTAAAATTAGCCCTTTGTCTGGCGTGTTTTTCGGCATTTCATTTGTCGTCGTGCAGCGAGGATGAAACAAGGATTTTTGAACCACTTGACAAGATGCACTTAGGCGAGCAGTTTATATTCGATTGTACTCTTGACAATATAAAGGTAGGAGATTCTGTTTTTGTCCTTAATTTTTATAAGGAATAAGTTACTGACCTTGATTATGTAGAGTATGATGAGACTGACTGTAACTTTATATTCCGCAAGGGAGAAACGTCTAAATATAAAATAAGCTGGGATTTCAATGCCTCAGGCAGTTATGTGGAAGTCCAATATGGTCAGAACGGCATGTGGCATAAAATGAATAATTACGACTGGAATGAATATATACTTACCGCCAACGACGGAATGACAGTAAGGATGGTATGCCAGCCAAGCAAGAAACAGATAAGACCTTACTGTTTCCGATTTCTCCATAGAGGAATATGAAGAATAGAATTTGATATTAAGTTACTCAATCGTGTATTTAAAGAAAGAGGCTATTTTTCACGATTCCGGCAATGCCGGTTATCAAGAAAAATAGCCTCTGAAATTTTATGTACGTTCTGTTATTTTGCGAAACTTACGGCACGTGTTTCTCTGATTACCGTAATCTTAACCTGTCCAGGATAAGTCATTTCGTCCTGTATCTTCTTGGCGATTTCTGTTGACAGGCTTTCAGTCTGCTTGTCGTCAATCTTGTCTGCGCCTACTATTACTCGTAATTCACGTCCGGCCTGAATAGCGTATGTCTTGGTTACGCCAGGATATGACATTGCAAGTTGCTCAAGGTCGTTCAGACGTTTGATATATGCTTCTACTATTTCGCGGCGTGCTCCAGGTCGTGCACCGGAGATAGCGTCGCACACCTGTACTATAGGTGCCAGCAGACTGTTCATTTCAACCTCATCGTGGTGAGCACCGATAGCGTTGCAGATATCCGGTTTTTCCTTGTATTTTTCAGCCAGTTTCATACCGAGCAATGCGTGTGGCAATTCCGGTTCTTCATCAGGCACCTTACCTATATCGTGAAGCAATCCGGCGCGTTTGGCTTTCTTAGGATTAAGTCCGAGTTCAGATGCCATCACAGCACAGAGATTGGCAGTTTCACGTGCATGCTGTAGAAGGTTCTGTCCGTATGATGAACGGTATTTCATCTTACCGATGATACGGATAAGTTCAGGATGCAGACCGTGGATACCAAGGTCTATAGTAGTACGTTTACCTGTTTCGATGATTTCTTCTTCCACCTGTTTGCGTACCTTTGCAACAACCTCTTCGATACGTGCAGGGTGGATACGTCCGTCAGTAACCAGCTGATGAAGCGCAAGACGGGCGATTTCACGGCGAACAGGGTCGAATGCTGAAAGAACGATTGCTTCCGGTGTATCGTCAACTACTATTTCCACTCCGGTAGCAGCTTCAAGGGCGCGGATGTTACGTCCTTCACGTCCGATGATACGTCCCTTTATTTCGTCTGATTCTATATGGAATACTGTTACAGAGTTTTCAATGGCTGTTTCTGTAGCAACTCGCTGTATAGACTGTATTACGATACGTTTTGCTTCGCGGTTTGCTGTCAGTTTTGCGTCGTCCATAATGTCGTTGATGTATGACTGAGCCTGTGTCTTGGCTTCGTCTTTCAACGATTCTATCAGTCTTTCCTTTGCGTCTTCAGCGGAAAGTCCGGATATTGCTTCCAGCTTTTCGCGTTCCTGTGACTGTAGATGGTCAAGTTCTTCTTTCTTTTTCTCGATTATTACGAGCTGTGCGTCGAGGTTTTCTTTTATAGCTTCTGTTTCGTTACGTTTGCGCTGTAGTTCTTCGTTTTTCTGGTTTATTACCATTTCGCGCTGTTTCAGCTTGTTTTCGGCCTGCTGTATTTTCTGGTTGCGTGCCGCCACTTCTTTCTCAAGGTCAGCCTTCTTGTTGAGGAATTTCTCCTTTACCTCCAGCAGTTTGTTTTTCTTTATTACTTCGGCCTCTGTTTCTGCCTCTTTAATGATATTTTCATATTTCGCTTTCAGGCCGTACCTGAAAAAGCTGTATGAAATAGCTCCTCCTACCAGGAAGGCTACAACTGTTAATATTACTGTTGTCAACATCTATAATTTAAGTTTTAAATATAAATAAAAACGCACAAGCTCCAGGTTTTAGTCCTGTAAACTTGTGCGTGAGTTTCCTTACTTGTTTCCTAAACAACTACTCCGACGCGCTATCCTTAACATATCGGTCCAAAAGTTCTTCCAATTGTTTCAACTTTTCAGTACATGGTGTAATGTCAATGGCATCTTTTGCTTTAGCGTTTTCGTATGCCAGTTCCAGTGCTACCATAGTCCAGTGTTTCATGGTTCCGAAATCCGGATATAGACTGCGGTATTTGTTTAGTTTATTGTCAATCATCTTGGCAGCTTCACGGTAGTAAATTTCTTCTTCACGATTAATCACCAACGGGTACCGTTCTCTGTCAATCTGCAAGTGTATCTTTAGTTTGTCGTCCATATATTATATGTTTTACTGCCTTCTATTTCTTTATTTGTTCAGCAAAGCAATACATTTATCGACTTCACGCACCAGCCTCGTAAGTCTTTGCTTCGTGTCTCTGATTTCATCATCGTTGACACTTATCATACGGGCCATTTTCAGGTTCGCATATCTGGTTTCAAGTTCTTTTATCTTACTCAACAGAGTCTGTATTTCAGAATCCTTGTCGGCTATTGATTGCTTTAAAATGGCATTCTCTTTTTTCTCTTCATCATATAAAAAAAGGACATGCCTTAGCTTTCCTTCAAAACTGTTTAGTAGATTTTTGTCCTCTTCTGTCATCTATACTACCTGTTTTCTATGACAAATATAGTATATTACTTCGATATATGAAAATTTTTTTTCTCATTTTGTATATTTATTTTGTTATGGCAGAGTCAACCAGCGAGTGCAACATTACGAAATATTTTTGAAAAAGACCTCCTTAGGCGTCAGAAAATTGAGCTTTTCCCTCGGCCTAGCGTTGATTTTCTTCCTGATTTTAGCAATTTTCCCTTCTG
>JAHLFB010000275.1 GCA_018884025.1 Candidatus Phocaeicola faecipullorum | reverse complement strand
ATGTCTTTCCTTTACTTGTTATTCCTTATCTTGTAATTCAGGATGCTTCGCACGCTGGTACCATATCAGGCAAGCCACGATAATCAACGCCATCGGCGGCATCAGCATCAATCCGTTATTCACATAGCCTGCCTCGCTAATAGCCGGATAGTTCAGTACATTGAATCCCAACAACGTGCCAGAGCCTAAAAGCTCGCGGATGAAAGCCACAATGACCAAAATCTTGGCATAGCCCAATCCGTTGCCGAGACCATCAAGACAAGATTCCCAAGGACCGTTTGCCATCGCAAACGCTTCAAGACGTCCCATCAGGATACAGTTGGTGATAATCAGGCCGACATACACTGAAAGCTGAACGCTTACATCGTATGCAAAAGCCTTAAGCATTTCGCTTACTATAGTCACTAACGCGGCAACAACCACCAACTGGACAATGATACGGATACGGTTTGGAATTGTCTTGCGGATTAACGAAATAACCACATTCGAGAATGCGGTAATAATGGTTACCGAAAGCCCCATCACGATGGCCGGCTCTAGTTTTGAAGTTACGGCAAGTGCCGAACAAATACCCAGCACCTGCACGGTGACCGGATTATTCATGCTTATCGGGTTGGAGAACACTTCCCTATTCTTGGCTGAAAATAAATTTCCCATATTAATTTCTCCTCCTATTATTCTTTAGCGGTTAAAAACTTGGTATAGTTTCCCATGCAGTTCTTCAGCATCTGCCCTACGGCAACTGAAGTAATCGTACCTCCTGAAATACCGTCCACCTGGAATTCAGGCTTATCGACCTTTCCATTCTTTACGACATCCAGCCCGATAGCATCTCCGTCCAGCACGTTTTTATCTTTGAATTCATTCTGAAAATGCTCGGTAGCGATTTCCGCGCCCAATCCTGGAGTTTCTGATGCATGTGAGAAGTAAGTGCCGTAAACCGTATCCTTATCATCGTTCAAAGCCACATAACCCCAGATGGCACCCCACAATCCTGTTCCGTAAACAGGAATAACGTACTTCTTCTGTCCGTCTATTTCGCAGACGAAAATATGGGCTTCTCCTTTTTCCTTATATGCTTTCTCATATCCGGTAACAAAACTGCCTTCGTACGGCTTCAGCGAACCGTCTTCAGCCACCAGCATATCTTCTTTCACTACTTCGGCAAATTTGGCTTCCGCATTTTCCACTTCACGGATACCCAAAGCCGAAAGAATTTGTTTTTTCGTATCCAGCTCTACGTTCTTTCCCTGCAGGTCGCGCAAAGAAGAATTTACGAAAGCCAGCAAGAATGCTACGATAACAACCATTACCGAAGCATAAATGATAGTATAAGAGTTACTATTCGTATTCATCGTATTTTCGGTTTTTTATTTGTTAGACATAGCACGTTTTGCACGACGCGAAATATTGTTCTGCACTACCACATAGTCAATCAGCGGCGCAAAGATATTCATCAGCAGGATAGCAAGCATCATGCCCTCAGGATAACCGGGGTTGAGCACACGTATTATGATTGCCATGGCACCAATCAGGAATCCATAAATATATTTGCCGTTCTCCGTACGTGAAGAAGTGACAGGATCGGTCGCCATAAATACGGCACCAAAACAAAAACCGCCCAAACACAAATGTTCATACCAAGGCATGTGGGCTATCGCAGTATCAGGTCCCCATTGGTTGAACACCAAACCCATCACGGCACCTCCTACAAATACAGACAGCATCGTTTTCCAGCTTGCCACACCCGACCATAACAAAATCACGGCACCGATGGCAATGGCAATCACACTGGTCTCACCAATGGAACCAGGTATCAAACCAGTCACCATGTCCCAAGAGAAGTCAGGGCATTCGGCAACTTTTGCCACACCCAACGGAGTAGCGGCAGTCAACCCATCTACAGTCTTGCCTAAACCGAAAATACTGTCACTTGCCACCCATACAGTGTCACCGGACATCTTCGTAGGATAAGCGAAGAACAGGAACGCGCGTGTAATCAATGCCGGATTGAAAATGTTCATACCTGTGCCACCGAACACTTCCTTGGCGAAAATTACTGAGAATGCGGTCGCCACGGCAAGCATCCACAACGGACAGTCAACAGGAACAATCATAGGAATCAACATACCTGAAACAAGGAAACCTTCCTGAATTTCTTCCTTCTTCCACTGAGCTACAACGAACTCAATTCCAAGACCTACAACGTATGAAACGATGATTTTTGGTAATACGGCAAGGAAACCGTAACCGAATTTCTGAATGAAGCTACCTTCGATGCCTGCAAAAGCATAGTGCTGGTAACCTACGTTATACATACCGAACAGCAATGCCGGTATAAGCGCAATAACCACGATAGACATGATACGTTTGCTGTCTATAGCGTCGTGGATGTGCGTACCAGTCTTCGATGTTGTATTCGGAACGAAAAGGAATGTTTCGAAACCGTCGAATACAGAACGAAAAGCCTGGAATTTGCCGCCCTCTTCAAAGTTCGGCTTTATCTTGTCGATATAATTTCTTAACGCTTTCATTATTATTTATAAGTTTGTTAGTTTTTTAGTTTATAAGTTAGTTGACAAGTTGACGAGTTGACAAGTTGACAAGGTTTTCGTATAGAAACCTATCTATTAACTTTTAACTGAGGCCTGGTCAACTAAAAACTCATTAACACATTTCACGACGGAGCATGTCAAGACCTTCGCGAACGATACGCTGAAGTTCCATCTTAGAAGAACATACGAATTCGCAGATAGCGAAATCCTCAGGAGCCACTTCGTAGATACCAAGCTGTTCCATGCGGTCGATATCACCGGCAATAATAGCCTTGATAAGATATTCAGGAAGAATATCCATAGGAAGTACGCGGTCGTATTCGTTTGACATAATCATATGACGTTCTCCACCTTTGATACGAGCGTCAAGAGTATATTCTTTCTTGCCCATCAACCAGCTGAAATATGAGTGGCTTGTACTGAACTCGTTGAAACGAGGCATAATCCATCCCAACATTTCGTGAACATCGTTACCTTCAGGGATTACAGTTACCTGACTGTGGAATGCGCCAAGGAAACCGTTAGCAGGAATCTGTTTTCCTGTCAAAGGATTACCGCTGATGTAGCGAAGTTCCTTATCCTTATTTACATTACCTGCAAGGATGTCTGTAAGAAGAGCACCTACTTTCAATTTGCAATAAGCTGGTTTCTTAACTTCAGAACCTGTGATAGCTACTGTACGAGTCATATCTACACGTCCTGTGTTCATCAGACGTCCGATGAAGATAACAGCCTGTGGGTCGATAGTCCAAACGGTCTCACCTTTGTTTACAGGAGCGATGTTGTTAATCTGAACACCAACATTACCTGCAGGATGAAGTCCGTCGAAAGCTGTTACAGTAACGTTCTTAGCCTGTGTAAGAGCTGCTGACTTCTGGTTTACACTAATACTTAAATAAGTCTTGGCAATTTTAGCCAAAGCGTCAAGTCCTGTCTGGAAGTTGTTTTCCTCGCCTTTCAGAGCTATTTCAAAGTCAGGAGCAAGCGGATTTGTATCGAATGCAGAAACGAAGATAGCTCTTGGAGCTACTGTAGGATCTGCGATAACATCGTAAGGACGCTGTCTGAAGAAAGCGAACATACCGGCATTAAGAAGAAGTTCCTTAACAGCTTCTGCGCTCATTGCAGACACGTTCTGTTTTCCGAATTCTTCGTAATCCTGTTCGGCTGCTGCCTCTACAGTAATACTCATTACCTTACGTCGAGCTCCGCGCTCTACACTTGTCACTACGCCACTAACCGGCGAAACAAATTTCAGTTCAGGATGGTTCTTGTCAATAAACAAGGGTCCTCCGGCCATTACATATTCTTGTTCCTTGACAACTACCTTAGGAGTCACACCTGTAAAGTCATCCGGTACTATAGCATAGAATCCGGGTGCTTTTACAGCTACAACTTCTGCAGCTGCCTTACCTTTCAAGTTAATGTCAAGGCCTTTGCGTAATTTAATTACATTTGCCATATCGGGTTATAAAAAATGGTTTTATAATTTTGCCGCAAAATTAAAGAAAAAATAAGTAAAAATGAACTTTTTCGTCATATAAATAAGGAATTTTTTCCGTATTTGATTCGAGCATCTGAAAACATATTATACAAATGTCAATTTCGCTACATAGACGTTACAAAAACACTGTATGAAACAAATTTTAAAACTATACATCCCCCCTATTCTTTCACATCCCATTTCCGCAAGAAGCTTTTTATCTCTCCTTTCATCCTTAAAGTTATTGTACTTTCCACTTTCGGTTTAAAGGACAATATCTTACGTCCATAAGAAACGGCTGACAGTGTATCTCCCTTTGAAAGATAAAGTCTGAACAGCTTATATCGAGGGGCAATTCTTGAAGGTACCATATCTGAAGCCTTACGGTAATATGTTTCCGATTTATCAAAATTACCTTTTTCCATATTCTCATCCCCTAACAGACAATATATTTCACTGTCCGGACACAAGAGTGACGTTCTGTTCAATATATCACTTCTCATTGAATCCTGAACCGTTTCCATTTGTGAGTACATATACATTATATCAGGATTGTATTGAAAATAGGGAAGAAGCTTCGGGTCATGCCAAGCCTTCTTATACAAACCATAGGAGTGGACAGACAAACCGGAAAGGATTGTCAGCACAATGAAAAATGAAACCTTATGTATCAGTCGCGGTATTCTGATGTAAAAGACAGGCCGAAATTCCAAAGAACCGACCAAAAAAGCAAACAATGCCAGCAATGAAACAATGTCAAACGGATAAGAAAACAATGAGAAAACAATAAACGCCCAGAATGATGTAAGCAGACTTTCCGACCGGCAGTCTGACGGACGTACCCTAAAACTCTCTATTATAATCCATATAAACAAAGCCATTCCCGGCAAACCGTGTTCTGCACCGATATGCAGAATCTCATTATACGGATAAGCCACATTATCCGCAAGCATGATAAAAGGAGAATGTGGATGAGTGGCAAAAAAGTCTGCCTGATAAAGCATGTAATTGGCTGTCCATCCGCCGGTTCCACACCCGAGGACAGGATAATCGGAAATAAGCCGGAGAGTATTCAGCCATACTAACAGACGTCCGTCGGCAGAATCAGGTTTCAGGCAGTAAAGGATGACACTGACAGTACTTAAAATCATTAAGGCCGAAAAACACTCAACCACTACCCTTTTTATACGGTTCTCTTGAATAAGATATACTATCCTTCTGATGAAAATGACTACACCCCCTGTGAAAGCCGCCAAAAAGCCTGAACGAGAGCCGGATGCGATAACACCATACATAAGTAATACGCCAATCAGAACCCAGGCAAGTGTACGAATATCATTTATTCCCCTTCTTCTGTAAATCACGTTGATTACTCCGGCACATAATATGCCAAGAAAACCGCCTAATGGTCCCGGATTTCCAAAAGTGCCGGTAATATCAAACCAGCTATGATTGCTGAAAATCCAGTGCCATTTTTGCAATAATACTATTATTACTTCGCATACTCCCCAGCATAGTATAACGTAAGAAGCATACTTCCTTACATATGCAGGAGCAGAACGGGCAAGGAAATACACCATCCCCACCAATGCGTATTGCCATAAGGATGATATATCAATAGGGACATACCTGTGCATGAAAATCATAGCGACAAGTATGCCCAGCAAGATATCTTGAATGCGAATAATAAGCATCTTTCTATTATTCAATTATATTCTTTGATACAGATTCATATTTTGCATTACAAAATAAAAAAATTATCCAATAGGTACATTATATACAGCAAAGTTATTTGATGTAAATTTTACATTATAAGTGTTTTTAGATATATCTACTCTTATCTTAAGACATGCATTATATATACTCCTGATTATCCCATCAGTAAAATAATTAAGATGGTCTTTAAGCAACATAAAATTAATAGGAATTACTCTACCTTGATTATCTATGTAAATTTTTAGAGAAGCAATTTTTTTGTCATTTTTTAGTTCTTTCACTTCTGATGGAAGATACAAATCGAATATATTTGTAAATTCTGTCAATATTGTTTCCGCATAATCTTTTTTGAAATTAAACATTATTTGCGTTTTATCCTCAAAAGTGTAAAGTTTCTCTTTTGGATAAATCCAAACCCAATCATCTGAGTATTCATACTTAAATTCTTGACTATATGCAGAAAGTGTTACTAGAACAAATAAAAATAAGAATATATGTTTCATAATCTTTAATAATTAAGTTATACTTTATATCTTTAATTGTGTAAAAATATTCAAAAGACAATATACGTATGAAATTTTCTAAATAGACATTATTAATTCGGTTTATCGGATAAATTTTCAAAATACCAATTAATAACTATTGGTGCTACTTTATCATCAAATGCTCCTTGATATTGATTCCATTCACTCCCAAGTTCATAATATGAATTTAAACTTTTCTCATTCCAAACATTTGCTTCAATTAATTTTTCATAATCTTTACACCATTCTGTGTTATCCATCATTCCAACTTCACCTATATAACCACAAAAGCCACCCTTATTTGTAGCACAATTAATATCTTGAATAACCTTAGCTTCGAATTCATAATTTCTTATTGCGGATGTCATCTCATCACCATATTTACTATGTTGTACAGCATGAACTAATTCCTCTAGCAGCTTATTTGCATCTATATCAGTATCCGATTTAAAGTACACACATTTATTTTCTTTTGAATAAATAGCATCATATACACTAGTTGGCTTCATTTTTGCTCCAATCTTAAAATCATCTTTTAAAGAATTATATAACATATTACCTAACTTATCATTTTTTAGTTCATTTAATGCTTTCCCTAACAATCCTAATTGAACAGAATTCATGTTTGTTTCATTAATAATATTACCAATAACTATAGGTACTGTTACAGTTTTATCGTCTTCAGGTATATAATAATCCTCTTCAGGTAATTCCGGTTCAGGCTCAGGCTGTGGGTCAACATTTCCATCAGGACGAGTTTTCTCCAGCCATTCTTCATTGGTCATTCCATCAGCACCTACCCATTCCCAAGGCTCCTCCGGTGTGATTATAACTTCATCCAGCCAACCACCATCAATATCATAGCCATAATCGCTTTCTCCTCGGCTAAGTATTTTTTTCTTCTTCTGCAATGAAAGCATATAGATTTGTTCTTTTGCAGTCTCAATCTTGCTGTTTAATTCTTCCTGATCCTTTGCATCAAGCAGAAATATGCCATTCACCTTTCTTCCATTCCTGTATGTATCAACCCTTGCAGTCACACCAGTGTAAAGGCATGAATATATGGCTATACCGGAGAACCCTCCTTTATTACCACGCGTGGTAAACAGTTCAGGTATTTGTTCTCCTTTTTGCAATTCATAAGACTTGACCGGGATAAGGGACAAAACATATTGGGACATCCTGTTATCTTTCAAGTCCTTAAGTATTACCAGTTTCTGATACACCTTGACCTTACTCGCAATAATTGTGCCGTAATGTTCCTCCGGAAAAATGACCTGATAAGAATATGTCTCACTGATGGGGATGTCATAACAAGCCAAACCGTTCATGACCAATGGTACGGCTACATCCCATAAAGGAACAAAATCTCCGGGACTTAAAGGTAAGTTTTCGTCGCTTCCGTTACTTCTGGATAATTGATTTTCGGCTCTCTCACGAAAGTATGTCTTTGCCTCTTCCAATGAGAAATCGTTAAGTTCCTATAGCTGTGTTTGAGTAAAGAAGTCTTCCTCTAAACAAGAAAACAAACAACATACAAGAATAGCTAAAACTGTGATGTGTAAATAATATTTTCTTTTCATAACCAAATTTATTTCAATCCTTTCATTTTCATTTTTCTATCAAAAGTGTACTGCCACCATCCTTGCCATTTATTATATTGCAAAGGACTGAACAGTTGTGAGACTGACTTGCAGAAATTATTGCTGATTTCATTTAGTTGGGTATATTTGTCAGCATCTGATATTTTCTTTGAACTTAGTATCTTATATTCTTCAATCGCATATTTACTATAATTTTTCTTGAATTGGTTAACTTGTGCTTGAGTCAATCCATATTTACTGGTCAAATTATACTCCAGTAAGTCAGCGTTTACTTTCTTCCATCTCGCAGCCACATCAGATGGTACTGCCGCATTGATTGCCTTTATCTTGTTTTCCTCATTGAGGAAAAAATCTTCTTCCCTCTCAGCAAATTTCTTTTTCGATTTGAAAATCATGGCTCTTTTAATACCATATTCCTTTTCTATTTCAGCGATTGCATATGCGTTTTTAAAAGATGTTTTGTATTTATCCATGTTTATTAACGAGATAAAGTACATCTGCTTATAATTTATATACCAGTCGCCATCCTCTGTTCCGAGAAGTTGTCGGATTTTCTCCTTTTGATTTTCCATCATCTTGTACTTATCCTCTAATTTATCAAGTTCTGCATCGCCGCTTTCATTGATGGTCGTACGTTTTTCTTCCGCTTCGGATTCCAATTTTTGTAAAGAACGCATTTTATCCCGTGGAACAAGTTTTGTATCGCACAACATGTGATAATACTCCAGTTCCTGTGTCATTATACTCCATGACCTGTATCTCCCTTTTGAGAATGCCTGACTTATCTCGTCACCATATTTCTTATAAAGTTTTTTCTGCTTGTTTTTAAACTGTGATGAAGTCATCTTTTGTTCCTTAAGTTTGTCATTCTCCTGTAAAAGTTCAATCCGCAGTTTTTCATAAGCGTCTGCCTTTTTAGCGTTTATCTTATAAGTCTTAATCATGTACTCTTTCCTTTGAGTAACATCTACATCTGACACATTCTGCGAATAATTTTCCACAGAAACCAACAGATAAATAATCAAAAACAAAAATACCTTTTTCATAAATATAAATATTAAAGTTATCAATATCACCACCATACCTGTTTACCGTTTTCATAAGTAAACGGACGTTCCTCATGTCCTTTTGTGAGATTCCTTAACCACAGTAAGGCATTTTTGGGAACATTGTCGAACTTAATGTTGAAATCTTCAGCTTTTTGTGTTCCCAAGCTTATCCATTTATTATTCCAATAGAAAAGTTCATACATATCTCCGGGGTAAACAGAATTATCATCGTTACGTGGAGCAAATTCAATAAAAGAAAAATCAGTCGCTCTTTTCAAGTCCATTCCTACCCATATATCCAATTTATTAGCTTTAAGTTCATAATAAGTTAGAGGATCGTTATCAAAGACCTTACTTATATCTTTGTCGTCAACGAGGAAATCACATTCTATAGGAGTATATGGCAACTTACTCTTGCCGGAATCAAGTAACCTCAGTTCCGCTATACTGAATGTCCCTTTCGGTCGTTTATACCTGACATAACGGTATGGGTTATCCGGATTTACCTCTATAGTTTGCAATCTGCTTTCAGGTATTTCTTTAATTTTATAAATTTCCACAGCATCTGAGAAGTCCTTTTTATTGGCAGCTTCAAAAATACCAAAGCGCATTAAACGCGCAAAATTGATAATGCGTGAACCAAGAGGATATTTCCTTGTCAATGTGACACTTTCCCTGTTGGTCGTGTCAGGTTCTATTTCATAAACGGAGTAATCAGAAACTATCATGGGTTTGCCAACCGGTATAACGCTACCATCATTAAGATATGATATGGGTAAATACAAGATTCCATCACCTAATCCTTTAGCTTCAACTGGATTGTCATTAGTAAATGTCAGAGTTCCTGTACCGACATTTTCAAATTTATCCGATTTAGCCCTAGATACTGGAATCCATCCGGAAGGTGAAAATACCGAAAGATAGTTATATCCATTATTATGACCGATAATATTTGCCTTGACCTCTCTTTTGCCTATATTGTGCAGACAAGTAACGTCCATTATATCATTATGGCGAAACATATCAGGTGAGAAATATTTTTCTTTTAGAGGCTTTTTAACGGAATACATATGCCTATATATTTTCGGCGTTTTCCTATGCACATAATTTTCACTTGATATTTCATCCTGGTTCTGCAACGGACAGATGCTATCATTGGGAAGAATTATTGAAACAAAAGAATGTCCGTTGTTACTACTACCCCAGCAAGGAACAAACTCGTATGCAGCAGGAATTCCGTTTGCTCTCAAAGCCATTACTAGCAAAGAAGTTCTGTCATCACATTTGCCATATTTACTGGACATAATTTCAGAATATGATTGGATATCATCACCATAATTTTCTATTGAGAGTTTTATTTTAACTTGAGAGTTTATTTCTTTTGCCGCTTTTATGATATCAGATTTCTCGTCAGAATGGAAATGACGTAAACAATCAGATTTCCAATAATACTCTAACGGTTCATTGAAAATCCTATAGGGTAATATATACTCAAGGAACTGCCCGAAACTGTATTGTTTCAAGAATGGACTCGAATTCTTTATATCAAAGGATTTTTCAAGTGAATATATAAGAGAATCTGATTTCACAACATTTAAATCGCAAATCTGATTTTCTCCTATTAATGAATATTTACCTGGCATATTTGCTACTATAAAACATGCGGCTTCATATTTATCTCTGTCTCCATTTGTTTTATAATATTCTAAAAACCTGGTTAGCTCCTTTGCATTGTTATTGGATTGTTTAACAACCTCCCATGCAGTTCCTTCATATTTATTGGAAGAACAGCCAAAAGTCATGAAAACTGCGATAATTGAAAGTAAAATGTTTTTCATCTTGAGTCAAATTAATTGATTTTTATATAAACCAATAAAAATTTCTTAATCTCTCCTAATATGAAGAAGCGAAATGGGCAATGAGATACACCATCCCCACCAGCAAGTATTGCCATAAGGAGGATATATCAACTGGGACATACCTGTGTATGAATATAATAGCAACAAGTATGCCCAGTAAAGAATTATTGGTATTTTGATAATTATTTTATCTAAAAAGTTTATTGATTACTATATTTATAATAGTAAAATTATTTGGTGAAAAACTTTTAGAAAATGAACATTTAGATATATCCATTTGTAAATTAAGACATTCGTTATATATATTCTTTATTGTCTCTTCTGATATATTATCGTAAATTTCTTTAGATAACATAAAATTTACAGGAATTATTTTACCTTGATAATCAACATAAAATTTAAAAGTAGAAATATTTTCCTTTTTCTTCAAAAGTTCTATACTTTTTTTTGATAAATTCTTTTTAAATATATCATAGAATAAGAAATTAGTATAATCTTTCGTGATAGATGAATATACCTCTTTTTTATTTTCAAAAGAATAAAGTTTTTCAATTGGGTAAACCCAAACTCTATTATTCAAATGCTTATATCTAAAATTCTGACAGTTTGCAGAAATAGATATTGAGATAAATAAAAATAAAAAAATGTGTTTCATGATTTTTAATGGTTAATTATATTAAAAAGTTCTTTATGGTTATAAGTAATATTCATTTTACTTGTCTTTTTCATTTCTATTCTCAAAATATTGTATAATAACTTCTGGTAATATATTAGTATCAAATACCCCTTCATATTGGCCCCAAGTAAGACCAAGTTCATTATATAAATTAAAAGTTTCACTATTCCAATTTTCCGTATAAATTAAATTTTCATATTTACTACACCAGCTCTCATCGTTAACACCAATTTCTCCTTTATAGCCACATCCACCTTCTTTATTAAATATACAATCCCAATCTTGAAGAACTTTTGCTTCAAATTCAAAATTATTATTTTTTGTTGTCATATTATCTCCATACGTATAATGCTGTACTGCATGGATTAACTCCTCTATCAAATTATCGCCTTTTATAGTGGAATTTTCCTTAAAATATACACACTTGTCTCCTTTATTATAAATAGCATCATATTTAAGATTAGAATCCATTTTAACAGCAATGTTAAAATTATGGCTAAGGCATTCATACATTTTAACTCCCAAATCGCTGGATTTTATTTGAGTTAAAGCGTTTTCAAGTAAATGTAGTTGTTCCTTATTCAAATCAATTCTATTAAAGATAGTTTCTACGATACCTGGAGCTTTATCTTTTTCTTCTTCCGCTTGAGAATAATCCTCTTCAGGTAATTCCGGTTCCGGCTCAGGCTGTGGGTCAACATTTCCATCAGGACGGGTGCTCTCTACCCATTCAGCATTGGTCATACCATCAGCACCAGCCCAATCATCAGGATATACAATTAAATCATCTGTTTCTACCTCAAAGTATCCTGTATCCTCATTATAAGTATATTCTCCTCGGCTAAGTACCTTTTTTCTCTTCTGCAAAGAAAGCATACAGAGCTGTTCTTTTGCAGTCTCAATCTTAATGTTTAATTCTTCATGGTTCTTTGCATCAAGCAGAAATACACCATTCACCTTTCTTCCCTTATTATATGTATCAACCCTTGCTGTCACACCCGTATAAAGACATGAATATATGGCTATACCGGAGAACCCTCCTTTATCACCACGCGTGGTAAACAGTTCTGGTATTTGTTTTCCTTTCTGTAATTCATAGGACTTGGACGGGATAAGGGACAATATATATTGCGACATCATGCCATCATTCAGGTCTTTCAGTATTACCAACTTCTGATATACTTTGACCTGCCTGGCGGTTATTGCCCCATTATGTTCCTCAGAAATGATGGCATGATAAGAAGATGTCTCACTTATGGGGATATCATAACAAGCCAGACCGTTCATAACAGATGGTACGGCACCATCCCATAGAGGTACGAAATCTCCGGGACTTAAAGGAAGGTTTTCGTCGTTTCCGTCACTTCTTGACAATTGATTCTCGCTCCTTTCACGAAAGTAAGTCTTAGCCTCCTCCAATGAAAAATCATTAAACTCATGTCGGTGTGTCGTAGAAAAGAAATCTTCATCTACACAAGAATAAGAAAAGAAAGCCAGAAAAGCAAATACCGTGAAAAGTAAATAATAGTTTCTTCTCATAATTAGATTTTTAAGTATTAAATTTAAAAGGTTTGTTAATTGCGGTTGTACAGTATTATATAATACTTTCTTAACACGCGCATAAATTTAGCATTTTTTTTTATTATAAAAAAATATTCCAACATTTTTTGAAATTTTGAAATTTGTTTAAGTTATAAAATGAAAAAGTTACTATTGTTTTTTGTCCCAATTTTTATCATGGCATACTCATTAAACGCACAATCAACGGCCGGGGAAGACAGCAACTACGGGAAAGTAATACATATCGGGAAATCCAATTTCCTGAAAAAGATATATGATTATGAGAAAAATCCCGACAAATGGGTGTATAACGGCAAGAAACCTGCCATCATAGATTTTTATGCCGACTGGTGCGGACCGTGCCGAATGCTGTCGCCCACACTGGAAAGTCTTGCCGAGAAATACAATGACGACATAATAATATATAAGGTGAACACTGACGAGGAACGGGAACTGGCAGCGGCTTTCGGAATAACAAGCCTCCCTACACCACTGTTCAGACCTATGGACGAGATACCGCAAATGGCACAGGGCGTCTTGCTAAAGAAGGAACTCTAAAAAAGCCATCAATGATTTCCTGATTAAATGATTTTGAAACGCTTCGTCGTTTTGCTTTAAATGCTTCGTCATTTTAAATCGAATGACGAGGCATTTTCTTTATAAAGTATAAATTCTTCAGATTAGACAGCAACGTCATCATTTTACAATTATCACAATAACACAAATAAGCCACATTTACAATCATAATACACACTATAAAAATTAAAATAAGAACAAGACATCACAATATAAGACTATTTAATTACAAAATCACATTCACTAATTCGTTGAGATTTTAATTTTCAAATCGAGTCGTATCATTGCACATGAAAATTCAAATCTCAAGCCATTTATGTTTAGCATAGCATGACTCAATTAAAAAAGAAAATACGCCAACTATGACATTATGTCAGTATCTCATATGTTGGCATTTTTTTTGCATATACCAACATCGGTTGACAACCAACCGAACATAAATGATTTATTAATATAAAAACATAAAGACATATGCAAAAAGGTAATATCGGGGTTACTACAGAAAACATATTCCCCATCATAAAGAAGTTCTTATACAGCGACCATGAAATTTTCTTGCGCGAACTCGTTTCAAATGCAGTAGATGCAACTCAGAAACTGAAAACTCTTGCTTCAAAAGGTGAATTCAAGGGAGAACTTGGCGACCTTACCATCAGAGTAAAGGCAGAAAATGATACTATCGTCATCTCTGACCGTGGTCTTGGTCTTACAGCTGAGGAAATAGACAAGTACATCAACCAGATAGCATTCTCTGGTGCTAACGACTTCCTCGCAAAATACAAAGACGATGCTAACGCTATTATCGGTCACTTCGGTTTGGGATTCTACTCTGCCTTCATGGTAGCAAAGAAAGTGGAAATCGTTACCAAATCATATCAGGAAGGCGCACAGGCTGTTAAATGGACTTGCGACGGTAGCCCTGAGTTTACTCTTGAGGAAACTGAAAAGGCAGACCGTGGTACAGATATCATACTTTACATAGATGATGACTGCAAGGAATTTCTTGAAGAAAGCCGTCTGAAAGGATTGTTGAACAAATATTGCCGCTTCCTGGCTGTGCCTGTAGCATTCGGTAAAAAGAAAGAATGGAAGGATGGCAAGCAGGTTGATACTGAAGAAGATAATATAATAAACGATACTTGCCCAATCTGGACAAAGAAGCCAAGCGAACTGAAGGATGAGGACTACAAGAAGTTCTATCGTGACCTCTACCCTATGTCGGACGAACCTCTGTTCTGGATACACCTGAACGTTGACTATCCGTTCAACTTGACCGGTGTGCTCTACTTCCCGAAAATAAAGAGCAACATCGACTTGCAGAAGAACAAGATTCAGTTATACTGCAACCAGGTATATGTAACTGACTCAGTAGAAGGTATCGTTCCGGACTTCCTGACATTGCTTCATGGTGTAATCGACTCTCCGGATATTCCGCTTAACGTTTCACGTTCATACTTGCAGAGCGACTCTAACGTAAAGAAAATCTCTACATATATCACCAAGAAGGTAGCCGACAGACTTCAGTCTATCTTCAAGAACGACCGTAAGGAATTTGAAAACAAATGGGATGACCTTAAGATTTTCATTAATTACGGAATGCTTACTCAGGAAGATTTCTATTCTAAAGCTGACAAGTTTGCTCTGTTCAAAGATACCGAAGGCAAATATTACACTCAGGAAGAATACAAGACTCTTATCAGCGGAAACCAGACAGACAAGGATGGCAACCTAATATATCTTTACGCCAATAACCGCGACGAACAGTATGCATATATTGACGCTGCTGTAAACAAAGGCTACAACGTACTGATGATGGACGGACAGCTTGATGTTCCGATGATAAACATGCTGGAACAGAAACTGGAAAAGAGCCGTTTCACACGTGTGGACAGCGATGTTATAGACCGTCTGATTGTTAAGGAAGAGCAGAAAGGCGAAGAACTGAAAGAAGACAAACGCAACATTCTTTCTACTGTATTCAGCGGACAGATGCCAAAACTGCAGAAAACAGAGTTCCATGTAGAGACTCAGGCTATGGGCGAAAACGGTTCTCCGATAATCATCACTCAGGCTGAATATATGCGCCGTATGAAGGAAATGGCAAACATACAGCCGGGCATGAGTTTCTACGGAGAAATGCCTGACATGTACAGTCTGGTACTGAACAGCGACCACAAGCTTATCAAACAGGTTCTGGCCGACACTGAAAGTGCTTGTGCAGAGAAACTTGTTCCGGTAGAATCAGAAATCGCAATTCTGTCGCTCAGGGAAAACGAACTCCGCAAGGCTCACGAAGGCAAGAAGGATGAAGAAATTCCGGTAGCAGAAAAAGACGAGCTGAAAGACGTTGAAAAGAAGCTCGACGAGCAGAAGAACCTGAAGAACAGCATCCTGAACGAATACGCCGCAGGAAACAAGGTTGTTCATCAGCTTATAGACCTGGCATTACTACAGAACGGTATGCTGAAAGGCGAAGCTCTTATAAACTTCGTAAAGAGAAGCATAGAAATGATCTGACACAAACACTATCTCTAATATTCAGGGCAATGTCATTTGAAACGCAATGGCATTGCCCTTATTTTTTATCACCATGTGAAGAATAGATATATAAAAATTTATACTTTTGTAGTATTATATCATCACAAACAGATAAAAAAGCAAACAATGAAAAACAGGAATTTCACCTTAGACCTGCTAAGAGTAATGGCATGTTATTTAGTAATCCATCAACACGCAAGCGAATTTTTCTATATTGGAGAAAACGGGACTGTAGTAACCGGAGATAATACTTTCAGGATAGGAATTATGACCAGTATCGCACGCATTTCTGTTCCGCTATTCGTAATGATATCAGGCTACCTGCTACTGCCAATGAAAACCACTACACACGATTTTCTTAAAAAAAGATTCACAAGAATACTATACCCATTCATAACATGGTGTGCGCTATATGCCATATATTATGTATTTACCAAAGACGAAACATGGTTACAAGCCTTGACACACATAATAAACATTCCTGTAAATTTCGGTGTTGAGGTAGGACATTTATGGTATATTTACATGCTTATAGGGCTGTACCTTCTTGTTCCAATCCTGTCCCCATGGCTAAACAGCTGCTCAAAAAGAGAAATACAGGGTTATCTCCTGCTTTGGGGAGCCACAACACTGATACCGTACATACATATTGTATTCCCGCAAATTTTAGGAGAGTGTTTCTGGAATCCTACTCCGGCTTTCTATTACTTCAACGGTTTCGTAGGATATATGATATTAGGCTACTATATAAAGCGATATGGTAGTCTTGGACTTGTCACATCATTAGCGATAGCTGTGAGCGGTTATGCTGTAACAGCCTATATTTTCTGTTCACGAATAAATACGGCATCCATCATTCCGGAACTCGAACTAAGTTGGGGATTTTGCACTGCCAATATAGCGCTGCTAGCATGGGGAACATTCTCATTGTTTACTCATATAAGATGGAAAGGCAACAATATTGCGGGAAAAATAATCAGTGATATATCACAAAAAAGTTACGGAATGTATCTGGCACATATAATGCTCCTAAACCTATATTATGGAATTTTTTCTCCATATTTTGAAAATACCCTGGTATCAGTCCCTTTAATATCTATATGTACTTTCATATCTGTTTATTTGACAATAAAAGTATTATCATACATACCTTCAAGCAAATATTGGCTAGGATAAACAAATACGATTTTACGTCAAACAATAAAAAAATTCCAGTTATAATTCGCCTTAGATTTAAATTTTGAGTATCTTTGATAATTGTACAATTACACAACAAAATCATTACATGACAACAGTATGAGAAAAGCATATGCACTGATATTTTTCCTGGTATTCCTTATTGCATGTCCTGTCAGGGCACAAAAGGTAGGACTGGTTCTCAGCGGAGGTGGAGCTAAGGGAATGACACATATAGGAATAATACGTGCGTTGGAAGAAAACAATATTCCTATAGACTATATCACCGGAACATCCATGGGAGCAATAGTAGGCTCATTATATGCCATGGGATACTCTCCGGACGATATGGAAAAAATGATAAAATCGCCGGACTTCAAGAAATGGTATTCATCGGGAGGAATAGAAGAGGAATATATGTATTACTTCAAAATGAACCCTCCTACCCCTGAATTTGTCAATATTCGCCTCTCGAAAATGAAAATGGCCAAAAAGGTAAAAACAAAGTTTCTGCCGTCAAGCGTCGTTGATCCAATGCACATGAATATTGTATTCGTAGAACTGTACGCACAGGCTACGGCAAAGTGTGGAGGAAACTTCGACAATCTTTTTGTCCCTTTCAGATGTGTCGCATCCGATGTGTACAATAAAAGACCTTTAATAATGGGCAGTGGTGACCTTGGAGACGCAGTAAGGGCATCAATGAGTTTCCCTGGAATGTTCAAACCCATAGAAATAGATTCTGTGCTGGCATACGACGGAGGAATATACGACAATTTCCCGGTCTCAACAATGATAAATGATTTCCATCCGGATATCATCATAGGAAGTGTTGTCAGTTCAAATCCGAGCAAACCTAAAGAAGGTGACATAATGGGACAACTGGAAAATATGGTAATGCAGAAAACCGATTATTCCATACCGGACTCGCTGGGTATATTGATGACCTTTAAATACACCGATGTAGGACTCATGGACTTCGACAGATACGATGAGTTACACGACATCGGCTATAAAAGGACAATACAGTTGATGGATTCTATCAAACAAAGGATTTCAAGGCGAACAAACTACAGGATTCTTGAAAAAAAACGCATTGACTTCAAGAGGGAAATGCCTGAATTCAAATTCAAGAAAATAGAGATAAACGGAACGAACGATCAGCAAAAGAAATATATAATGCGCGGATTTCATGCCAATGACAATGAGATATTCGGCATGGAAGAACTAAGGAAAGGATATTTCAGGTTACTGTCAGACAATATGATATCTGAAATACTTCCACATGCAAAATACAACTATAACGACAGCACATTTACACTCATACTCGATGTAAAAATGGCAGAGGACATGTCCGTAAGAATAGGTGGTAATGTGGGGTCAAACGGTGCAAACCAGATTTATCTGGGAGCGTCTTATCATAACTTAGGGAAATTCTTCAAAGAATTTGCACTTGAAGGACAACTGGGCGAAATATACAATAACCTGCAAATGACAGGGCGAATAGACTTCCCTACCGAAATTCCTACATCGTTCAGGATGATTTTGTCGTTGTCATCATTCGATTATAAAAGCCAGACAAAAAATTTCTTCAACCAGAAGAACAGCCCAATATTCAATAAAAAGAACGAGAAATTTATAAAAGCATACATAAACATGCCTTTCCTGAGCAAGCATAAAGCTGAATTTGGTGTAGGAATGGCAACTTTAGCTGATCAGTATTTCCAGACTAACGTGATAGATTTTACAAACAGCGCAAGAGATAAAAGCGAATACAAGATTTTAGGAGGCTCTGTCGCCCTGGAAGGCAACACGCTGGACAGCAAACTTTTTGCAGTAAGCGGGAAAAAGGAAAGGCTGGCAGCCAATATATATTGGGGTGCAGAAACTTTCAAGCAGGGAACTGGCACTGATCCATACGACGGAAACTTCAAATACAAACAAGCGTGGTTGCAAATTTCGTATGAAGTAGAAAAGTATTTTCGATTAGGCAGACGTGTATCTCTTGGGTCATATGTAAACGCATATTATTCATCACGCAATTTCAGCAACAATTACAGGGCAACAATGATGCAGGCAGGTGAGTTTTCGCCTACTACACACAGTAAAATAAGCTATAACGAGGCTTTCCGTGCAAACCAGTTTATTGGAGCTGGAGTTATACCTATCTATAAATTCAACAATATGATACATGCCAGATTAGGTCTATATGGCTTCGTACCTATTTTCCCTATAAACTGTAATGAAACAAATAAAGCTACATATGGAAAGATGTTCAGCAAATTTGAATATATGGGAGATCTGGCATTGGTAGTAAGATTACCATTCGGTTCAGTAAGCGGATATCTTAACTATTATAGCTCACCAAACAGAAACTGGAACGCAGGAATATCATTAGGATGGCAGATTTTTGGCGAAAGATTCATGCAATAACACTTTTTTCCGCATAAAAGCAAAAAAAATCATAGAAACATTTGCACAGTATAAAAAATATCCATACCTTTGCACCCGTTAAGAAAAACGAGACATGGCCGCGTAGCTCAACTGAATAGAGTAGCTGACTACGGATCAGCCGGTTACAGGTTTGAATCCTGTCGCGGTCACTCTCTTACTTCCTTAACAAACAAATAAAATGTTTGGCCGCGTAGCTCAACTGAATAGAGTAGCTGACTACGGATCAGCCGGTTACAGGTTTGAATCCTGTCGCGGTCACAAAAAAGATGATGTATTAGTTACATCATCTTTTTTATTTATCACTACTTGATAACAAGAATAGGAGTCCTGGAATGGAATATCATTTTCTTCGCTATGCTAGGATTAAACAGACGCGCAAAAACATTTCTCTTGTAATTTGATACACATAAAACGTCTATGTTTTGTTCCTTCACATAATCATCAAGATTATTGAAGAAACTATCCTCTGTCACCAGGCTATAGTTTATCTTAAGATTAGGATATTGCTTGTGGAAATACTCTTTTATACCTGAAAGTTTGATTTCATTCCATGTACGTTTATCCTCATTGGAATTCAAGTGAATAAAATATATCTCAAAATTATAATCCTTGAATGTAGTTATAAGCGAGTCAAATGCTATCAAGTCTCTTTGGTCAAAACTTGTCATGAACGCCACTTTGTTTATTTCCTTGAAATTTGTAAGCTTTGCCTCCTCCGGTATAGAATATACAAACACCGGACTACGCTCAATAACTTCAGCCGTAACGCTTCCCATAAGGCCATATTCTGTCATATTCTCTCCACGAGTACCCATGACAATCATCAATGGAGATTCCTCGCGTGCATACGCCAAAATCTCCTCCTCAGGAATTCCTTCACGCAACAAGCATGTATATTTCACTTCAGGTATTTCCTTATCGGCCATCAACTTGTCTATATTATCAGTAAGCTCTTTCAACCTGTTATGTACATTATCGAGCATACTCTTGATACCTAATTCTGCCTCATACGGCATTCCATATCCTTCAGTAGCATACTGCAGACTAGGCATATAAACCGGGCTAAAATAGACATGCATCAATACCACCTCAACATTTATCTGAGCCGCAAAATTCAATCCGAATTTACAAGCCTTCAATGAGTTTTCAGAAAAATCCACAGGAATAAGGATTGAAGCCGACTTATGTTTCTTCTCAGTATCTCTGGTATTCTCCTTTACCACATCTTCTGCCAGCCATGCGGAACTTTCAATTATAGCCAAAGCACGAGGCAAATCACTCTCCTTTATACGTATTCTTACTCCCGAAGATATTACAGGCTGTATTAAGTTTACATTATGTATATATGCCTCTATACCTTCATTTTCCAATACATTCTTTAATATCTGGGCTTTGGAATAAGTCAAGATAGCAAGCGTTACAAGTTTTTCTTCTTCCATATCTAAAGAGTTTTATGTTATACATTAATTGACAAAATCCATAACCGGACAATCAGCCACTTTCTCATACATTACCCCTGGTAAAAAAACAATAATAGCTATAATAGTTATCAAGACTTACTTGGTATAACTATTATAGCTATTATCAGAATTACATTTCAACTTCTTCCCTGAGTATGTTCAAGGCTCTATCTAAAACTGTTGTATCGTCCAACATTACCAAGCCTCCGTCAGGTCCCGGCTCAAGGTGTATTCCTACACATTTTCCGTCTTTAAAGTTCTGTCCTCCGAAGAAATTTCTTACAGTTTCTACTGATATATTTAATTCATCGGCAATCCGATGCATACTTCCTTCAGGCAATGAGTCTTTTATATTTCTCAGTTCATTAAATGTAATAGTTCTTGTCATAGTAATCCGGTTTTAAGTATTACACAATTATGTTTATTATCTCGATGATAAATATACATAAAAATTATATGACAAGCAAGAAATAGTGGTTATTTTTACTTCTACAGCCATATTTTGATTGCAGAACGTAATTTTATCCCATAAAATCCTTGATTAAAAATATAACGACTTCGAAATCACCATTCCATAGATTACAGCAAAAAAGTAAGTAAGCAACAGTACCAAAACGACAATGTTTATGCTTTGCACATCATAACCGCTTGTGGTATATTGAGTAGATATAAAACGCGGTCTCAATGATATTTTCTTTGATACAAACCTGTAGATGAGATACATAACAAAGCCGCACAATATACCGTCCATTGTTCCGAAAAATATATCCCCTGGATAATGTACTCCAAGATATACTCTCGAATACGTCGGAATAAGTGCCCACAAGAACATCATAACAGTCATTTTACCGTTTTTTACGAGCAACGACAGGAATGTGGCTACTGCAAATGTGTTAGCGGCATGACTGGAAATAAAACCAAACCTACCTCCTGCCCTGTAATTATTTACTACATTTACCATCTGCATAAACTCAGGGTCTTTTGTCGGTCTGAAACGTTCAAACAACGGTTTACATATTCCGGATGATGTCTGATCGGCAAGTGTGATTACAAGTGCAATAAAGAGCAAAATCATTCCTCCCTGCCGGAGACTGTTATTTTTGAAAATGACATACAGCAATGCCACAGCTGCCGGAATCCATGTCTTGGTATCCGTAACTATATACATAAAACCATCCCAAAAAAGAGAATCACTACCATTGAGTTTCATCAAAAGCAGTTTATCAAAATCTATCAATTGCTGTATGTCCATATAAAGATTTGCTTATATTATATCACTTCAATACTTTCAGTAGGAACCCATCCTCTTGTTCCATCTTCAAGACTCACTTCCTTCCATCCCTTCATGGAATTATCATTTATATATACTTTTGTTCCTTCATGCAACACGAACAAATCAGTACCGCTCTCATCTGGAGTGCTTTTAACCGTTACAGATGACTGCATTACTATGGCACCGTTACGGTTTATCAACTTGTCCTTTTGTGCATCGGCAAAAAGATTTGCAACAACAGTCAGAATCAGAAAAATAACTGCTGCAGAGAAACCTAGTTTCTTAACAACAATTTTACTGCCGAATATATATGCAGCTGTTGCGAGTATAAATAAAATGAAACATGATATGGCAAAGACACTCCAAGAAGACTCACTCATCAGATTACGTATTGTATTTATCCACGTAACAATAAAAATCTCACTTTTCGGTGTTACCTTGTCTATTGTCTTGCTTTTTGCCATTTCCAGATTATATCTGATATCATCATCACCCGGAGACAACAGCAAGGCACGTTCATAATTCAAAACAGCCTTTGCTATATTTTTATCCTTATAGTAACTGTTTCCTAAATTATAATAAATATCTGCCGATTCCTGTCCTCCGCTTATAATTGCTTCATATTTCTCAATGGCACCTTTAAAGTCATTATCCTGATAAGCCTTGTCTGCCTCGCTCTTTACAGAAGCATTGGCTGAAAACACAAGACCTGCCACAAGCAATATAAAAACATACATTCTATTCATAGTCAACTTTCTCCTAATGTTTTAACGTTTTAATACTGTTTTCCATTTTGCTTATCACATCCACAGATGCCGAATATACTTTATCCATAGCCTCATTCTGGTTTCCAGGAGCATAACGGGCGAACTCACATTCTGACAAAGCCCCGATGAATTCTTTTATAAGCTCTTCTGACACACCGTGTCCTGCCAGCTCTGCCTCTATATTATCCCTTGATAACTTAGAAACCGGAATGTTTAGTTTGTCACTGATATATCCCCACAAGGCTTTCAGGACCTCGTCATAAAATTCGTTTACCTTGTTTTCTGAAAGTAATTTACCTGCCAGTTTCATACGTTTTGTAGCTACTTTATTAGCCTTCTTGGTCTTAACCCTTGCAACATTGGCATTTTCTACGGCTTGTTTTCTATAAATAACCACAAATACTATAAACAATACAAACGGAATTATATACCACAGATAATAAGCTGCAGTTCCGAAGAAATATTTTCCTTTCTGCATCAAAGCCGAATCACCAGTCTTGATAAACAAGATATCAGTGCCCAATACTTTTACGCTCTCCTTGTTTGTAAAGTCAGCAATAACCTGCTGGTTGGCAGAACTGCCGTCACCTTTATTTACTTTCAAAGTATATGCATCAGTATTAAGAGTCTTGTATGTTTCTGATTTAATATCGAAATATTTAAACTCTATAGGTGGAATTGTAAAATTGCCTGCATGTCTTGGTATTGCCAGATATTCAATAGTCTTTGTACCACTCAGTCCGTCAGCTGTCAACTGATAATTATCATCAATTTTCGGATCATAAATCTCAAAATCATGCGGGAACTTAACTTCAGGAGCACTCACAAGTTTCATGTTTCCAGTTCCGCTTATCGTCAATTTGATGGTAACAGCTTCATTAGCCTTAAGCTCAGTAGTGCTGATATCAGATTTCATAGTGAATGTACCTACTCCACCAGAATATCCTTCAGGCTTTGACGGCAAAGGTTCAACATTTATCACAACTTTCGGAGCAACTATTTTCTTGTTAACTTCTACATAACCACCGCCATTGAAGAATGCTTCAAACGGATCATCAGATACAGCTACTCTCTGTGCCACAACAGCATCAAAAGTCACGGCAGGGATTTCCAGACGTCCGGCTTTCTGAGGGAACAATACATACTGTCTGTAAACAACTGTATTGTAATTTCTGCCCTTATAATGCTCCAGTTTAAATGTTTTCTGGGTAGGCAGTTCTACTTCCTGTACATAAAAGCCCTGCTGGTCAGGCATTTTACCTAACAGCTGGCGTAAGTCAACAGTTGTATATGCCTTATATGTCACCAATATAGCTTCCTGTTCGTGTACTTTAGTCTTACTTGCAGTGGCAAGCACAAACAAATCATTATCAGTAATTCTTCCTGAAGATTTCTGGTTTCGCGAAGATATTCCGCTATTGCCCTGATTTGAATTCGCGTCTTCCTTGTCCTTAGGCAAGACCTTTATGGTTAGAGGATTTGAAAAAATCTTCTCTCCATCCACCTCTATACTTGCAGACGGTATATTGAAAGTACCTTCTGACACTGCCATCAATATATAAGTATATGTAATAGAACGACTAGAAGACACCTTACCGTTTATAATCTGCGTACTGCTCTGCTGCGAACGGCTAGGCCCCATAAGGACATCAAAACCTTTTGCCTGCGGTGCAAGGAAATCCTTGACATCCTGCGAGTTCACAGTATATGTAAGTCTGAACTGATCTCCATTCACCACTACTTCAGGAGCAGAAGCCCTGAGTGTCACCTCTTCCTTGGCAAACATCTGCAGTGATGCCGAAATCATCAATATCAAGAAAATATATTTTCTCATCATTATTGAATTTATTGTTTATCTACCTGTTAAATCTATGTGCAGTATTTTACCAGTCTTTTTCCAGTTTCCTACTACTTACCTGCACCTGTTTCTTTACTTTATCTTGTACGTCTTTTTCATCCTGCATTGCAGCTTTCAACAGTTGTTCAGCATTTTCCTTAGACATTTCGTCCTTGTTTTGTTGTTGCTGTTGCTGGTTCTGATTCTGTTGTTTCTGCTGCTGGTCCTGTTGGTCTTTATTCTGTTCTTTTTCGTCCTGCTTCTGATCCTGTTTCTGGTCTTTCTGCTGGTCCTGGTTCTGCTGCTGTTGCTGCTGGTCTTTCAGCTGTTTTTGCGCGAGAACAAGATTATAACGCGTTTCATCATCTTTCGGATTATTACGCAAAGACTCCTTATACGCCTCTATACACTGCGGAAGCTGTTTTGACGACTGAAGTATAACACCCATATTATGGTATATATGCGCTAGTTTCTCTTTATCCTTCTCAAGACGTGCAGCCGACTCAAACTGTTCCATTGCCTCTTTTGCCTTTTGCTGCATAAGCAACGAGTTTCCGAGATTGAACATTGCATCGGCAGACTTTGGATTAATCTCCAGAGCCTTTCTATAATCTACCTCAGCTTTTACAAAAAGGCTGTCGTTATATAATTTATTTCCGCTACGTAGATAATCCCTATCTGTCTTCTGTGCATATGAAACAGCAGAAGCCAAAGTCATAATACCTACCAAATAAAATTTACTACACCACATAAATCAATCCTGTTTAAAGAGTTTTACATTCTTAAATAGCGGATTCTTCCTATTGAGCAACATCACATCAAAAGCGAGCAATACAAGCGCCAACCATGCCAACACGTCAAACTGTTCATCAAACTCCGTATATACCTGTGTCTCGACATCGGCTTTTGCCAATTTGTTTATTTCCGCATTGAGAGCTCTTTCTGCATTATTCGTATTGTCAACACGCACATACATACCGTTACCGGCCTTGGCTATTTCCTGGCACATCTGCTCATTGAGCCTGGTCACAACGACATTGCCGTCCTTATCGCGACGAAAATCATTTGTACCCTCAACCGGAATAGGCGAACCGTCAGGTGAACCTACTCCCAAAACGAATACTCTCACTCCTTTGGCAGCAGCCTGCTGTGCAGCTTCCACGGCTCCACCTTCATGGTTCTCACCATCAGTTATAAGTACAATGGCACGACCGACTCCCTCATTCGGGGTAAAACTTTTCATGGCCAAGTCTATTGCGCCACGAATGTCAGTACCCTGAGTCGTGATAAGGGACGGAGAGATTGTTTCAAGAAACATTTTTGCCGATATATAATCGCTAGTTATAGGAAGCTGTGTGAATGCCTCACCGGCAAATACTATCATTGCGACCTTATCATTATTAAAAGTCTCAACCAACCTTGACACCAGCTTCTTGGATTTTTCCAGACGGCTCGGTGTTACATCCTGTGCCATCATTGAATTTGATATATCCAATGCCACCACAGTCTCAACTCCCTGACGTTTTACTGTCTCCATCTTAGACCCAAACTGAGGACGTGCCAACATAAATATCACCATTACCAACGCTGCAGTAACCAGCCAGAACTTTACATCCGGCCTATACTTTGAAACGTTTGGCATCAAGTGCGCCATTAAAACCGGGTCTCCATACTGGCGCAACTTTTTCCTTCTCCTGTAATTCGTATATAAATAAAATACGATAAGGAAAGGAACAATCAATAACAAATACAAATATAATGGTTCTCCAAATCTAAACATGGCAAATCGCTTTTTAAGGTATTTTCTTCAAAACCGTGTTACGTAAAATCAGTTCAAGCAATATACATATGAATGCAACTAGAGCAAACACTTCATATTCCTCTTCTCTTTTACTGAATTCCTTTACGTTCAATTTGGTTTTCTCCAATTTATCTATTTCCTGATAAACTTCTTTCAGTTTAGAATTACTAGTAGCCCTGAAATAGTTTCCGTTTGTTTCGGCAGCTATCTGAGTAAGTGTCTGTTCATCAATTTCTACAGGTGTCTGTATATACTGTACGCCAGCATATGTCTGCATCGGGTAAGGTGCGGTACCATTTGTTCCTACTCCAATAGTATATACCCTGATTCCAAACTGTTTTGCTATTTCAGCCGCAGTAAGCGGAGACAGTTCTCCACGATTATTCACACCGTCGGTAAGTAAAATAACCACCTTAGACTTTGCCTTGCTGTCTTTCAGTCTGGTTACCGCATTGGCCAGTCCCATACCTATGGCTGTTCCATCCTCTATCATTCCACGATAAATCATTTCACAACTCACACTATGAAACAAATTCAGCAATACTCCATGGTCAACAGTTAGAGGACACTGCGTAAATGCTTCACCAGCAAAAATCGTCAGACCGATATTATCGTTAGGACGACCGTTTATAAACTCTGCGGCAACCTGCTTGGCAGCTTCCAGTCTGTTAGGTTTCAAATCTTCGGCCAACATACTGGTAGAAATATCCACAGCCAGCATTATGTCTATACCTTCTATCTCTGTATTCTGCCAGTTATCCGTTGTCTGAGGCCTGGCCAACACAAGAACTATCATCACAAAAGTACACAGACGTAGCAGAAAAGGAGCATGTATAAGATATACCTTCCAGCTCTTGCGGACATTCATGTACATACGTGTGGTAGATACCTGCAGACTAGCTTCTGTTCGTTTCCTGCGCATAACATACCATACGATATAGGGTATGAGCAGAATCAATAAAAACAGATATTCAATATTAGCAAAAATCATAACTTCATTCATTTAAACATTAAAAGAAGAGGTCTATGATGCACCTTACGGCTATGTACAGGCACACAGCAGCTGCAATACCCGTAACACCGATGCTGCACATCAAAGCAATCCTTCCCTGTTTTGAGCGTTTTTCTTCAACCTTTATTTCAGTAGGTTCCTTCTTGGTTCCTGGCTCCTCTTCTATCTTCGTTTCATTGATAAAATCCACCGCATTCACCAAGTTCATGTCATTCTCGTTCATCATCGGAGCATGCTTGGCAAATTTCACCAAATCGGCAGTTTCAAAAAGATACTTCAAATCCTTGAGAGAATCCTTATCCTTAACTTGCAACAGTTGTTCAATAATCTCGGCAGAAGTCATTTCCATGGCATTGAAGCCGAAACGTTCAGCTATATACGTACGGATAACGTCTGTAAGTTCGGTATAATAAAGTTTAGGATCTTCCCTCTGAATATTCTTATTTGCCTTTATCTCCTCAATATGCTTCATAGCCTCCTGGTGAGGAGGAAGTTTAGGCTCTATCTTTATAATCTTTATGATAGGTTTATTATTCTTCAACCTGACTATCAGGAACACACAACCAGCCCCGAAAAGCAACATAAGAATCAGGGAATATACCATAGAATCTATGTCCTGCCACTGAAGAGGCACCTCAACTATAGTTTTAGGACCAAAGAACTGGTCTGGATGCAGAGTGTCAACCGGTATGGAATATACCTTCAGCGCCAATGATTCCGAACGATATTCCTTGTCATCCACCATAACTTCCAATGGTGGAAGATAATACAACGCCGAATCAAATGACGTTACAGTATAGTCTTGCCTTATAAGCCATCTCTTATCATCATTGAGTTTCTGGGTATCAGGTTTTGCTATATCCAGAACCTCAACTCCCCTAACCAACGTATCCTTGATTACAGGCAGTCTGAGTTTCCTGTCAGCATCCATGCTTACCTCCAGATGTATTTTGGTCTGTTCACCAACAAGCAACTGCAATGAATCGATACTGGCCCTTACAGTCACTTGTTGTGCATCCGCAGGCAATGTATAAACTATAAGGCCCAGGATTACACTCATCAACCTTCCGTAATAAAATAATATCTTCTTCATCTAACCTTAGTTTCTTTTTGCAAACAAATTAAGCAATGCCTTCACATAATCCTGGTCTGTACGCACAGAAACCGAATCCACATTACATAAATTAAATGTTTCATTCAATTTCTTCTGCTGTTCCATCCACCAGTCATGATGTGCTTTTCTCAACGATTTGGACGAAGTATCAATCCATTCCTCATGTCCTGTCTCGGCGTCACGAACAAGCATCAGGCCTACGTCCGGCAGTTCTTCCATTCGGCGGTCATATACCTGTACTGCCACCACGTCATGTTTTCTGTTGGCTACCGTCAACGCATTCTTGAAATTTTTATCATCAATGAAATCGCTCAACATGAATGCCGTACAACGCTTCTTCAATACATTCGTAAGATACTCTATTGCGCACTGCAAATCCGTACGCGAACTCTCCGGTTCAAAATCCAGAAGTTCACGTATAATATACAGAATATGTTTACGTCCTTTCTTAGGAGGTATAAACTTCTCTATCTTGTCCGAGAAGAAAATTACACCTATCTTATCATTATTCTGAATGGCTGAGAAAGCTATCGTAGCAGCTATTTCCGTTACCATATCTTTCTTCATCTGCTTTGACGTACCGAAGTCAAGACTGTTAGATACGTCCACCAGCAGCATCACCGTCAACTCGCGTTCTTCCTCGAATACCTTTACGAATGGCTTGTCAAAGCGTGCAGTAATATTCCAGTCAATATCTCGCACGTCGTCCCCGTACTGATACTCTCTCACTTCGGAGAAAGCCATACCCCTGCCCTTAAATGCAGAATGGTACTGTCCGGCAAAAATATTACTGGACAGTCCACGGGTTTTTATTTCAATCTGACGTACACGCTTTAATAATTCAGTAGTTTCCATTCTTCAAAAAGGTTTTCTGATTAAGGCACTTCAACCTTGTTCAATATCTTACTTACTATCTCATCCGATGTTACATTAGTAGCTTCCGCTTCGTATGTAAGTCCAATACGATGGCGCAATACATCATGAGCAACTGCACGGACATCTTCAGGAATAACATAACCTCTGCGTTTGATAAACGCATAGCTGCGTGCAGCAAGCGCAAGATTGATAGATGCACGAGGAGAACCTCCGAAGCCAATCAAGCTCTTAAGTTCCTTAAGATCATATTTTTCAGGATAACGCGTAGCAAATACGATATCAGCTATGTATTGTTCAATCTTTTCATCCAGGTAAACCTGTCTTACAACCTTACGCGCTTCTATGATATCTTCAGCTTTCAGCAAAGGTTTGATTTCCACTTTTTCACCAGAGATATTCTGTCTGATAATCTTCTTTTCTTCTTCCAGTTTAGGATAATCTATAATGACCTTCAGCATGAAACGGTCCACCTGAGCTTCAGGCAGCGGATAAGTACCTTCCTGTTCTATCGGGTTCTGAGTAGCCATAACCAGGAAAGGTTCCGGCAAGCGGAATGTTTCCTTACTCAATGTAACCTGACGTTCCTGCATTGCTTCGAGCAAAGCACTTTGTACTTTTGCCGGCGCACGGTTAATTTCATCTGCCAACACAAAGTTAGCGAAAATAGGTCCCTTCTTTGCGATGAACTGTTCATCCTTCTGACTGTAAATCATCGTACCGATAACATCGGCAGGCAACAAGTCAGGAGTAAACTGCACACGGCTATATTTTGAATCGATAAGCGATGCCAGCGTCTTTATAGCCAATGTCTTGGCAAGACCAGGTACACCTTCCAGCAATATATGCCCGTCGGCCAACAGACCTATCAGCAACGATTCAACCAAATGTTTCTGTCCCACAATTACCTGATCCATTCCGGTCATCAGGTTAGTCACAAACGCGCTTTGGCGTTCAATCAATTCGTTTAATGCACGAATATCAATAGCTTCAGCCATAATTTCTAGTCTATTTTATTAATTTCATTCTTATCATTTCTCATACTCCAAAAGGATAAATCCTTTTTAGTGCACCCAAAATTACGTTTTTAAGTTAACAGACACAACTAATATTTATTAAAAAATCATACATTGTGGCCTATTTAAGTCTTTTTTATTTTATTCTGCCGAATTTAAAAACAAATATAGCATATAAAATAAAGAAACAGCATCACAAAGGTATTACTTTCTGATACTGTCTCCATATAGAAATTAATTTTAATCTGCAGGTATAAGCCTTGGAATACGCAACACCGTACCTATAGGCACATTATTAGGATCGGCAATAACATCCTTATTGTACATTACTATATAAGGCCATAATTTCCTATTCTTATAATATCTGTATGCCACTTTAGACAATGTACTTCCTTTTGCTATCTCATATGTATCCAACGTTCCACTTATCTTATATGCTACTTCATCTGTAAGATATTTAACTTCATCCTTGCTCGCAGTAGCAACATTTATAATAGAGTCAACCGTTTTCTTCTCCACCGCTACTGTATCATCCGCCACCACACTGTCTTCTTCCACAAAAACACTATCCGTAACAAGCAACGAAGGAACAATAGACTGTTCCGATGAAGCGGCTTCCGGGATATTCGTTTCGACACTTCCATCACTCATAGTATCTTTGCGGAAGAAAACTCCCCACATAATTCCACATCCGATTACTATTCCTATCAAAAGAGCGGCAGCCAGCAAATACCAGGACTTAGTTCCACTACGTTTCCCGCTATCATGAACTTTCTCATTCACCTCAGCAGGTATCACCTCTGTTTCCTGCATGTTATTAGAATCCTCCCCTCCCGATACTTCAGGTACAGGCTCACTAACAGCATTATCACATGCAGCAACCACATCATCCGACGACTTTATCTCCTCTTCTTCTATATCTCCAAAATGCACACCATCATTCAGTTCAACCGGCTGAAAATGTGCAAAAGGTTTATTCACAATATCCCTTACTGTAGCTTCAGGAACATACACAACTCTTCCACCTTCCGAGTCGGTATCTATCAGCTTAAATGTGCCAAATCCCTTAATCCTTACATATTTATCTTTTTTCAGGCATTCTTCTATCTGAGCAAAAAAGCTACAGACAAATGCTTCCGCATCTGCCTGCTCCATATTTTGTTTTGCCGCAATCCCGGCAATAAGTTCCTCTATTGTCAATTTCTCATCCATGAATCAATTCTTTTCCGTGGAATTAATTTTTTCCTTCAACAAAGAAGAAGGCCTGAACCCTATCACCAATTTGGGCGGATACAATATACGCTTTCCCGTTGTAGGGTTAGCAACAATCTTCTCAGGTCTTTTCTTAACCTCGAAAATTCCAAACCCCTGCAATGATACGGCTTTACCGTCCTGCATTCCACCAACTATAATATCAGTCAAAGACGAAACCAACCTGGCTGTATCATCTACATCTCGGCCAGTCTTTTCCGACAACGAACTTATAAAATCATCAGTGTTCATTCTGAAACCCTCCCGTACAGGTCGAAATCATCAGCATCCTCAATCACTACATTATAGAAATTACCTTCATAAAGTTTCTTGCCTTCATATTTTATAAGCACTTCAGGGTCAACCTCAGGCGAATCAAATTCTGTTCGTCCAACGTAATAATCCCCTTCTTTTCTGTCTATTATAACCTTAAATGTTTTGCCTATCTTCTTATGGCTCAGTTCTGCAGAAATTTCCTGCTGAATAGCCATCAGCTCGTCCAACCTTTTCTGCTTAACCTCCTGAGGAACATCATCCTCATAGTTCTCGGCCGAATACGTTCCTTCTTCCTCCGAATATGCAAAAGCCCCCATACGGTCGAACTTGGCAATCTTTACGAACTCCTTAAGTTGCTCAAAGTCTTCCTCTGTTTCTCCGGGATGTCCTACCATCAGCGTTGTACGTAAATGTATCCCAGGCACTTCACGGCGGAACTCATCAATCAACTTATATGTTTCTTCCTTTGTGACATGTCTGCGCATTCTAGACAACATATTGTCACTTATATGCTGCAAGGCGATATCCATATATTTGCACACATTGTCATTTTCTCTCATGACTCTGAACAAATCCCTGGGGAATTTAGCCGGATAAGCATAATGCAAACGTATCCACTCCACTCCAGGAATCTTTGCCATCTTGTCTATTAATTCAGGCAGCATCTGCTTTTTATAGATATCCACGCCATAATAGGTAAGTTCCTGCGCTATAACCTGAAACTCCTTCACACCTTCAGATACCAAAAGTCTCACCTCGTCAAGTATTTCCTCCATAGGCCTTGACACATGTCGTCCTGTTATAATAGGTATAGCACAATATGAACATTTTCTGTCGCAACCTTCCGAAATCTTCAAATAGGCATAATGTTTTGGAGTAGTAAGATGCCTTTCTATTGCATATTCAGAATGATATACCTTACCAAGATCATCAAGAAGTTCATTCCAGTTAAATTTGCCATAAAACTTGTCAACCTGCGGGATTTCAACCTTCAACTCATTCAGATAACGTTCTGAGAGACATCCCATGACATAAAGCTTCTTCAACTTTCCTTCTTCCTTTGCCTGACAGAATTCCAATATCATGTTTATGGATTCTTCCTTTGCGTCACCTATAAATCCGCACGTATTTATCACGGCAATCTCTCCGTGAGGTTTCTCTGCATCATGAGTCACTTTATAGCCGTTAGCTTCAAGCTGACGCATCAGCTTTTCAGAATCGACCAGATTCTTGGAACATCCAAGAGTTATTATATCAATTGTATTCTTTCTCATTTATTTTTCTTCAGCACCAAACAACGAATCAACAAATTCACGACGACGGAATACCTGCAAGTCTTCCATACCTTCACCTAATCCAATATATTTTACAGGAATCTTAAACTGGTCTGAAATACCTATTACCACACCACCTTTGGCAGTTCCGTCAAGTTTAGTTATTGCCATTGCGTTAACTTCCGTAGCCAGAGTAAACTGCTTTGCCTGTTCAAAAGCATTCTGTCCTGTAGAGCCGTCAAGTACCAGCAACACTTCATGCGGAGCGTCAGGAACAACCTTCTTCATAACATTCTTAATCTTTGTAAGCTCATTCATCAGTCCCACTTTATTATGAAGACGTCCCGCAGTATCTATAATCACTACATCAGCCTTATTGGCTACAGCGGAGCTAAGAGTATCAAAAGCTACCGAAGCCGGATCTGCTCCCATTTTCTGTTTAATTACCGGAACCCCGACACGTTCGCCCCAGATATCAAGCTGTTCCACGGCCGCAGCGCGGAATGTATCAGCCGCACCCAGATAGACAGAGTTTCCGGCTTTCTTGAACTGATACGCCAGTTTTCCTATTGTTGTGGTTTTACCTACACCGTTCACACCTACCACCATTATCACATAAGGTTTCTTTCCTTCCGGCAAAGTAAAATCTTCGGTATCAACCGTATTGTTTTCTGTAAGCAGGGCAGCAATTTCTTCCCTAAGAATATTATTCAGTTCCTGTGTATTTACATACTTGTCCTTTGCCACCCTTGCCTCGATACGTTTTATTATGTTGAGCGTGGTTTCAACACCCACATCCGAAGTTACCAGCACCTCTTCCAGGTTATCCAGCACCTCGTCGTCCACCTTTGACTTACCTGCCACGGCACGGGCTATTTTTCCGAATACACTTTCCTTAGTTTTAGACAATCCCTTGTCCAGAGTTTCTTTCTTTTCTTTAGAGAAAAAGCTAAAAATTCCCATACTTATATATTTATCTATTTATGTTACAAAGATATAACTATTTTCTCAGATATAAAAAAAGTTCCCGCCGTTATTATTGGCGGGAACTTTCAAAATATCATTTTATAGCCATTAGGCTTAAATTATTTCTTAAAGAAGTCCTGAACTTTTTCGTTAGGAACCATTTGTTCGTCAAGGATGTAAGCACCAGTCTTAGGCGACTTAACCATCTTGATAACCTTAGTATAAGAACGTCCTTCTTTACCTGTCTGAAGGGTTGCGACTGTTTTCTTTGCCATGGTTTACTCTTATTATTTAATTTCTTTATGTACTGTTACTCTCTTCAAGATTGGGTTGTATTTCTTAAGTTCCAATCTTTCAGTTGTATTCTTTCTATTCTTTGTAGTGATATAGCGAGAAGTTCCCGGCAAACCACTTTCCTTCATTTCTGTGCACTCAAGGATTACCTGTACTCTGTTACCTTTAGCTTTCTTAGCCATAGTCTTTCTCTCCTTTTAATTAACCAATAATTTTGATACTCTTCCAATCACAGTAACCATTAGCTACAGCTTCGTTCAGTGCAGCATCCAGTCCCTTCTTGTTAATAACTCTCAAGCCGTTAGCGCAAATTTTCAGGCTAATCCAGCAATCTTGTTCTACATAGTAGAATTTCTTAGTAAACAAGTTCACATCAAATGTTCTCTTAGTTCTTCTCTTTGAGTGTGAAACATTGTTGCCAATCATGGCTTTCTTTCCGGTAATTTGACAAATTTTTGACATTTCTATCTAGTTTTTATAGTTTCAAATCGTTCGTTCTTTAAAACGGAGTGCAAAGTAAGTGTTTTTATCTCAAACATGCAAACTTTTGAGTAATAAAATCTACTTTTCCTCGTTATTTTCTTGATTTTGACACAATTCTCTTAATAAATACAGTGCTTTTATGCTTGCATTGTGCACATTTTGCTCCCTTCCGTTGTCTTCGCAGATTTTCTCGGTTATCACATTGTTCTTGTTTCCCGCAGCAATCCAAACAGTGCCTATAGGTTTATCAGGAGTTCCTCCTGTAGGACCTGCAATTCCGGAAGTAGCTACAGCAAAATCAGCATTGAAAGCCTTCATTGCTCCTTTAACCATTTCCACTACTGTTTCCTCACTTACAGCGCCGAATTTTTCAAGTGTCTCAGCGCTTACCCCCAGCAAATTCTGTTTTGCCTCGTTTGAATAAGCTACGATACCACCCTTATAGAACTTAGAACTTCCCGGTATAGCAGTAAGTGTAGCAGCTATATTACCGGCAGTACAGCTTTCTGCTGTCGCAAGCGAAATTTCCTCTCTCCAGAAGATTTCGCTTATATCTTTACTTAACATTTTACCTTCTACTGACATATCTCCTATGTATTATATATAATAATGTTTTTACTTGATTGTAACTCTTGAATAAGCAGGTTTGTCTATACTGCAGAAATCCTTATCAAGGAACTTATAATATCCCGTTATAGCTATCATCGCCGCATTGTCCGTAGTATATCCGAACTTAGGGATGTATATGTTCCATCCATATTTAGCGGCATGTTCGCGGAACGCATTTCTCAAGCCGTTATTTGCCGAAACTCCACCGGCAACAGCCACTTCATTTATACCCGTATCCTTTACCGCCTTACGTAATTTATCCATAAGTATATCCACAATGGTCTTTTCAAGCGACGCGGCCAAATCTTCCTTGTGATGTTCAATAAAATCAGGATCATCCTTAAGCCAGTCTCTCAGAGAATAAAGGAACGATGTCTTCAGTCCGCTGAAACTATAATCATATCCTGGTATATGAGGCTTGCTGAATGTATATGCCGAAGCATTACCCTGTCTTGCCAGTCTGTCTATGATAGGGCCACCCGGATAACCGAGTCCCATAACTTTCGAGCATTTGTCTATAGCCTCTCCTGCCGCATCGTCTATTGTCTGTCCCAGTACCTCCATGTCATTATAAGCGTTCACACGGATAATCTGTGAGTTTCCGCCTGATACCAGCAAACAAAGGAAAGGATATTTTGGCTGATTATTGTCTTCGCCTGACTCTTTAATAAAATGAGCCAGCACATGTCCCTGCAGGTGATTAACCTCCACCATAGGAATGTCAAGCGACCTTGCAAGTCCTTTAGCAAACGATACGCCCACCAAAAGCGAGCCCATAAGTCCCGGTCCGCGTGTAAAAGCCACCGCACTCAAATCTTCCTTTTTCACTCCTGCCCTCTTCAACGCCTCATGCACCACAGGCACAATATTCTGCTGATGCGCTCTCGACGCCAGTTCCGGCACAACACCTCCATAAGCCTCATGCACAGCCTGACTTGCTATTACGCTCGACAGCAACACACCGTCGCGTATCACGGCAGCCGAAGTATCGTCGCACGACGACTCTATACCTAATATAATGACATTATCCATCGTTATCTAATTTATAGTTCAAATCAATAAGTAAGTATCTCTAGTCCGTTTTCCGTCATAAGGAACGTATGCTCCCACTGTGCGGAAGGCAGTTCATCCTCTGTCACGACTGTCCAGTCGTCCTCTTCATCCACAAACACCCTGTAAGTACCCATATTTATCATAGGCTCTATAGTGAACACCATTCCCGGCACAAGCAACATTCCTGTTCCTTTTCGTCCGAAATGCTCCACATCAGGTTCTTCATGGAATTCCAGCCCCACGCCGTGTCCGCACAAGTCTCTTACTACAGAAAAACCGTTTTTCTTTGCATGCTTTTCTATCGCGTTTCCTATATCGCCTACAAAACCGAAAGGAGTGGCAGCCTGCATTCCTATCTCAAGACATTCTTTTGCCACTCTCACCAGTTTTTCCTTTTCAGGAGTTGTCTTGCCAATAATAAACATACGCGAAGCGTCAGAATAATATCCGTCAAGTATGGTAGAAACGTCCACATTGATTATATCACCTTCTTCAAGAATTTCATCCTCCGAAGGGATACCGTGACACACCACCTCATTTATAGAAGTACATACGCTTTTAGGAAATCCCTCATAATTAAGAGGCGCAGGTATAGCGCCATGCGATACAGTGAAATCGTACACCATCTTGTCTATCTCAGCCGTACTCATTCCGGCCTTGATTTCACTTGCCACCAAATCAAGAACAGCCGTATTGATAACTCCACTACGACGTATTCCCTCAATCTGTTCCGGTGTTTTTATGAGTTTTCTTGAAGGAACCAGATGTCCTTTATTCTGAAAATAAAGCACCTTCTTGTCCAGTTCAGTAAGTTCAGCGCCCTTAGGCACCTTCCAGTTTATCTTGTTTCTCATCATATAATCTGCATTAAAATGATATGCAAAGTTAGTAAAAATCGTTTTAGACAGGAAACCATAATGTAATACTTTTCATTTTCAGCCTTAAAAAATGCTAAATACCGACATAGACTATAATAAAAGAAGAATAAACCTTTTTATTGTAACCCATTAAGACTATATTTGTAGTCGAAGGCAAAAACCTTATTCTAATAACAATTTAAAACATATTAAAATGGACAAGTATCAAATCGGCACAAATGCCGGTATTGTCTGGAACGTATTGAAAGACAATGCACATTGGGATTACGAACAGCTGAAAACGGCAACAGGATTAACAGACAGAGACTTGAATGCCGCTATCGGCTGGCTGGCCAGAGAAGACAAAATTGATTTCGACATCAACAACCAGCACGACAGACTATTTCTGAACGTTAATGTTTACATTGGATAATAATAACAGTTAGAAGTATGATTCCATGCCCCGCACAAGACGCAAAGTTTCGTGCGGGGCTTTTTATTTTGCTGCCAAATTACTACCTTTGCAGCATATTAACAAACACCAAAACCACTTTTATGAAATACAAAATCATCGTTTTAGACCTTGACGGCACACTCACCAACAACAAAAAAGAAATAACTCCTCACACCCTAGATGTCCTCACCCGCGCACAGGAAAAAGGCATCAAGATTGTACTCGCATCCGGACGCCCTACCTACGGCATAGCTCCACTGGCAGAAAAGCTGCAACTATCGAAATACGAAGGCTATATACTGGCATACAACGGCGGCGAAATAATCGACTGGAAAACAGGCGAACTAATGTACAAAAACCTCCTTGACCAGGATGTTCTTCCATATCTCTACAAATGCGCCAACGACAACAACTTCGCCATAGTTACATACGACGGAGAATATGTCCTGACCGAACATCCGGACGACGAATACGTATTAAAAGAGGCGCTGCTCAATGTTATGAAAATCAAGAAGGTTGACAATTTTCTGGAAGCCGTGAAGCATCCTATAGCAAAATGCCTCATAGTTGGAGAGCCCACACGTCTCGCCGAACTCGAAAAAGAGATGTACGAACACCTTAAAGACCGCATGGGAGTGTTCCGCTCAGAACCATACTTCCTTGAGCTGGTTCCTAAAGGAATAGACAAGGCACAGTCTCTTGCCGTACTGCTGAAAGAACTCGGCATGACCAAAGACGAGATGATAGCCATAGGCGACGGTTTCAACGACCTGTCAATGATTAAATACGCCGGTATGGGAGTAGCCATGGGCAATGCACAGCAGGTAGTGAAAGACAATGCAGACTTCATCACACTCACCAACGAAGAAGATGGTGCAGCCTACGCAATTGAGAAATTCATGAGCGAAGAATAAAAAGCAAATGCAGATATAAAAAAACGCAAGACAAAATGCCTATACAACATTTTGTCTTGCGTTTTTTCTTATACTCCGTATAAATATCAGTTCCTATTTTCCGGCAAATATATCCATTTTCTTATCATATATCGGACTTTCGATACCGAGGAAAGACATTACACTATGGAATACATTATATTGTTCCACCTTTCTGCCTGCCTCTATCTTCAGATTCTTGTCCGATGTCCATACTATAAACGGAATTTCAATCTGCTCTTTGGGAGCGACAGCCATCGGCACACCGTGCATATACAGATTTCCTTCCCCCAGAGACTCACCATGGTCAGACACAAATATCACACATCCGCGCCTCTGAGGTATTTCACGCAGAATACCTATCACAGAATGTACCAGATAATCCGTATAAACAATAGTATTGTCGTAAGCGTTCATCAACTCCTGCGGATCAGCTTTCGACATCTCCACCGTGTTACATACAGGCGAGAACACCTCAAACTCTGCAGGATATTTCTTGTTATATGTCGGACCATGACTCGTACTAGTATGCAATACGACCAGCATCTTGTTTTTCTCGCACGCCATTATCTCATCCTTAAGCCCAGCCAGCAATATGCCGTCATACCTTTCGTCCGCATCCGGATACATCTTTTTAAGATCCTTCACTTTATAATATTTGTCAATATGCACCGGAGGCTGTCCCCAGTTAGCCGTACGCCATACCACATCAACACCGGTACGAAACATATAATTTGGAAGTATCTCATACAGTTTGTTTGTTTTCTTATAATCCAATATAGCCTTTACTCCAGCAGTTGTATATGTAGCCGCCGCATCAGCCGGCAATGCTGTCACACTATCTTTCTCCAACAACGGATTTGTAGGTCTGTCATATCCATACAGAGAGAAATTCTCCCTTCTGGCAGACTCTCCTATTATCAGCACACATACATCCTTACTGTCAGTTACTATCTTTGCATCAGGCAGAGGAATAGCCTTACGGTTTCTCTTCTTCTCAGCATTATAAAAGCGTATCGAATTAACCGTATATGACCAAGGCATCAGAAGACTGCCCAGCTGAGTAGCATGACGGTCTATCCAAGGCCAGTTCTGGATATTCACAAGTGCTATAACAAGAACAATACCAAGCGACGAACCAATATGGGCAAAGAAGCGTTTCGGCTTGCCGTAATCTATCTTCCTTTTAAACAGGTAAATACACGGCAGAACACCCAACAGAAGTATATACAAAATTGACAGCCATGAGAAAAAGCCCGAAGCCTCAGAATACTGCGTATTGAACACATTACCCATCATCTTGTCAGTGACAAGTACCTGATAAGTATTTATAAAATAAAGACACAGTGCATTTCCTAAAAAAAGAAAACCGAGAATACCCTTGCCCACCACACGTCCGAGAAACAATACGAGATAGTAAAAGAAATAATTCAGGCCAAGCATTATGAATACCAACCCGACTGTAATAAGCACACCGTTAAAATCAGCCTTTATATTCTCAACCACATGACTGAAAAACGGCCAGTGGTACGCAATAAGCGTAAAAACACTCAATTCTCCTGCCGCACGTGCAAGAGATACTCTTTCTTTCAAAAAATTTCTCATTTAAAATACACTTTATAAAACAATACTATTACCCCGGCGCACAAAGCCAAAACAGCAAGATTGAAAAGTACCGTGAGAGGTATATTTACTGTATTCGATGGTTCCCTGTACGGAGAATCCGAAACAGAAGCATCATATCTTGCAAACGGATTCGAATAAATTACCTCCCCTTCCGGGAAATAAGCAGTAATTCTCACATACGAGTCTTCCTGTTTCATGTCATATTCCGCCTCATACGCATCTTTGGCCAACGCAAGAGTTGTGTGATTCTGTCCGATAAACTTAATACTGTCAGCTTTCTGCGAGAGAGAGATAAACACAGTTGTGCTGTCCAGACCTATCTTATTTACAGAAGGCAGGTTCCTGTTCTTGGCATATTTCACCTCCCAGTCGCCATGACCATAATCAGGAACACGCATGGCATAATATCCACCACTGAGCAACGTCTTCTTAATATCCTCATATCTTGCCGAAGGACAATACAGGAAATTACATCTCACAGCCATCTTTCCCGACCTGTCCGGATAATGCAAGTCATCGTTTGCCAGTCCGAAACTGTATCTTCCAGCACTCAAAGCCCAGTCCCAATACTCGTTTTCCTTGCTTTTGCCACTGTCCAATTCCATCAGCCTGTAGCCTTCCAGTCTTCTCATCTGATACTCAGACGTACCGCCCGTTCTGAGCGGATGATTCATCTGGATGAAATCAGACTCCTTTGCGAGCAAATCCAACTGAAACTGTTTCTGGAATACGAACAACGGCAACAGATTGTCAAAACGGTTCACACTCTCGCATCCGAACACCAATTTGTGATACTTGAAAATGTTTATACCATGTTCATATACATTCACCTGCAATGACGTATCATACGGATGGACAGTCAGCTCGTTATGGTTAGAGAAAGTGACGATGTCATATCCGAACTTCCTGTACGCACTGTCAGTCTGGTCAGGCCAGTATTCACACTCGTTGAATATACCCTTCACACGTGTATGAGTATGAAAGTTCGCTCTCTTCCACGGAATGGAATCCACCCCTTCGAGCGACGCATACGGATTGAATATATCCGGTCCGCTGAAAGGCCTTGCCTCGCTGAAATTATATACCGGACTGACGCTTGTTGCAACAATGGCAAACAGAGCGATGAAAAACACTATACCTAAAAACTTCAGCAGTACTACACCTGCTTTCCGAAAAAAACTTTTCATAATATTCCAGTTTTATTTTGAGTTGTCAATGTCCGGCAAATATACATTTTTCTTTTCCATAATGCAACCGTTAGCCCACAATAGAATATCCGGCCTGCTCCAGAGCACCCCTTATAAGCGCAATATGCTCGGCATTACGTGTCTCCATAACAAGACGCAGAAAGCATGCGGTGACATTACTTGTATTGTTGTTTCTCTCATGAAGCACGGAGATAATATTTCCACCAAGATTGGCGATAATCTCCGCTACCCCCTTCAGTTCTCCCGGTTTGTCGTGCAAGTCGAGTGTCACAGTATAAGTACGTCCCGACATATCCAGACCTCTGTTGATTACACGGCTCAGAATAGTAACATCAATATTTCCACCCGACACCACGCAGATGGTTTTCTTTCCAGCCACAGGAACCTTGTTAAACATTGCAGCCGCTACAGCCACAGATCCTGCCCCTTCGGCAATAAGTTTCTGCTGTTCCATCAATGCAAGAATAGCCGCACAAATCTCATCCTCAGTCACAGTCACTATACCGTCAACATACTTGCTGCAAATCTCGAAAGTATGTTCTCCCGGTTCCTTCACCGCTATACCGTCAGCCACAGTCGAAACAGAAGGTAGACACTCACGATGTGCCTTCTCAATAGAACGAAGCATACTTGCCGCCCCCTGAGCCTGAACGCCGTAAACCTTCACATCCGGTTTCAAAGATTTCAAAGCATACGCCACACCGGAAATAAGACCGCCACCACCAATAGGAACGATAACAGCCTCCACATCAGGCAACTGGTTCAGCAGTTCCAGACCGATAGTACCCTGCCCTGCTATCACACACTCATCGTCAAACGGATGAATAAACGTATATCCCTTCTCCTCCTTCAGTTCAAGAGCCTTCTGATAAGCATCATCATACACTCCCGGAACAAGACAAACCTTTGCGCCATACCTTTTCGTAGCCTCAACCTTTGATATAGGAGCTCCTGCAGGCAGACAAATCAGCGAGTCAATACCATTTTTAGTAGCACCCAGAGCAACTCCCTGAGCATGGTTTCCTGCCGAACATGCTATCACACCCTTCTTCTTTTCTTCTTCAGTCAGACAAGCTATTTTATAGCAAGCACCTCTCAGTTTGAAAGAACCCGTGTATTGCAGATTTTCCGGCTTAAGATATATCTGACTCTCCGGATTTATCTGAGGCGCATATATAAGGTCAGTTCTTCTTATTATATTCTTTAGAGCAAACGAAGCCCTGTAAATACTGTCTAATGTTATCATAAAAACAATTTTTTAAGTCTTTTGTCTAGTTTATTATTTTTTACCTGTCACTTTATCATTGCGGGCGCAAAAATACTTCTTTTTATTGTACTATCGCCACAGCCGATATTTTTTTTCATCAGCACATAGGGTTTTTTCCATAAGTCTGCGTTATACCAGTGAAAAAAACAAGAAAACAAACAAAAATTAAATACTAACTTATTAAACTATTTGAATTATGAAACTGAAATTTTTAGCATTGTCATTGGTAATGATAGCAGGTGTAAACATGGTTAACGCACAGAGCTCAACAAAAGATTTCGTATCGGAAGACAGAAAACACGACATACGCCTGTCAGTAAGCGACGGACTGACACAAGGTAGTGCAGACATTCTTGGAATGGGTATCAGCGACGCAGTATTGGGCACAAAACGCTCTGACAGCAAAACAAGCCTGACTTACGGATTTGGCTACCGTTACATGATTAACCGTTTCAGAGTTGGTGCCGACCTCGGATTTGGAATGACAACCGGAAAACTTGCATTGTCTGGCGAAAAGTCACCATCTATAAAAGAAAAAGACTTGCGATTTTTGGTTCTCCCTACAGCCGAGTTCGTTTACTTCAAGCGCAGACTGGTAGAACTCTACGGTTCGGCAGCAGCAGGTGTGAACTTGTCAAGACACACAGAAACGGCTCTTACCAAGGGAGCTACGGCTGGTAAATCAACATTAAATACAGATTTTGCATATCAGGTAAACCCTATCGCACTTAGAGTAGGCAACAATCGTGTAGGCGGTTTTGTAGAAGCAGGGTTAGGTACCAAAGGATTTGTTACTGCAGGTGTAAGTTTCAAGTTCTAAACATACCACATATATCTATAATCACAGAAGATTAGTTTTTTCATACATTCTCTAATAAAAATGAGCCGGTTGTTCGGATTTACCGAATGACCGGCTTTACTTTATACTATCTTCCAAAAACCAGACTTATTCGAGCCTGTTCTCTTGATAAGATTTTTCCTTTTCATTTCAGCAATTAGTCTTTCACACTGTCTTAACGACAGGCCAAGTGTATCATTCCAATTCACATAAAAAACTTAAAGAGAAGTGAAATTGACCATACCTATCTTTTTAGTTTCAAGAGTACAATCCATAGTAACAATCACAAGCAATAAATCCCTGAACATCCATTTATTCTGATTTATAAACTTAAAATATCCGGAAATATTTTCATATGTATTCTTGTAATCCTTTTCTTCTAAGCACTCATTATAAAATACTTCCCTGAATTTCTCAAATTCAGTAATAGAAGAAATCTTATCTATAAAATCAGCAAGCATCCTAGATTTATCATTCCCCTCATTACGGATACAATCCACAAACTTTTGCCTGTCAACTATAATTTCAATCCTCTTCTTTCCATTTTTATCAGTTTCCTCTGTAAACAATATCTCATCAAAATCCCGTTTCTCGCCGTCCCTGTTTTTATCCGAATAATAATCGGCCATCAATCCAGGAATCATATCATACGACCTGTAAAGAGAACCTTTCGGATCAATCGATTCTTTAAACTTATCCTGTTTATTTATATCGTTTAAAATTCTGTTCACATGGCACATAAATTGATTTTCTTTATCAATTATTTTATTTCCCTTTAACTTGGTAAAATGCTCCTTCAGTATTATATGCAAACTGTCAGCAACTGCCTGCGGGCAAGATACTTTATCAAGCGACAATAATATGTCATAAGAACGACAAAGCAAAAACAGCTGTTTAAAAATTATGTTATCAATATCCTGGGATATAGCGTCATCATAGATATTAATCCTTGAAAAGTGTTCAGACGCCACATCAACCTCGGTATTGAAATTTCTCAGAAGCAATTTAAACTCATGCCTTATCGCATACGATTTTTCTTCCTCGTCAATGTCATAAATAATTTCATCCGGGAGAGTCTTAAGTTTCAGAACATTACTTTCAGACGGATAGTTTATCCTTACACCATTATTTCTATTTGAATCATCAAGGTACTTTAAAGTCATAGCACATATACAAACAAGATTTCTGTAGAAATGCCTCGACAAATCTTTCAGCTTACCTATCTGTGCCGACTTCGGAGCGTTGGTTGTATGCAGTTCCGTCTGTCTTTGGGCATCAAAAGTTACTTTAGCAAAATATAGAGATGCCAATCCAAGGAAAAAGCCTATTACTCCCAACAGGTTGAATCCGTCATCAAGAAAATTTTTTGATATATCCTCAATCAGAATAACAGGTGACAAGCCAGTAGTATCTTCATCGACAATACCACCAATTGTATTTACACTTACTATATTATTACATATCATTAATAATACAGTCATTATAGATATACGAATAAAAATCATAAGGCAATAGTTATATCATTGCAAATGTAGCAAAATAAAAACATTTTATCACATTACACCATAACCAATATTCAGTTCTATAATTTAAGCAGCATTTAATTACCATTTAAACACCGTTCAAATGCTGTTCGAATAATCAAAATCTTAGTAGCCTCCTCCAGTTTATATAAAGCCCAAATCCACGATTTATGACAGGCTGCGGATTATTTCTTGCTGCACTCTGAGCCATAAAAAGATGATTCGATACAATTTCCGGATTTTCTCCATCACGAACAGCCTTATTGAGCACACGCGCCACTTCTCTTTTATCAGTATATCCGGCATCACAAAAACCTTTTACAGTTTTAATGACCTGCATTATTTCAGAAGTATATCCCACATATCTGTTTTCACTTATATAGCTTATGTCTTTCAATGTACAGTTCCCCGCAAACAAAACAATGTTATAAATAGGCAATACAGAAAATTGCTCCGATTGTTCCCTTAAAGCCTTTATGTGCCCCTCGTTTTGCATTATTGGATTATAAAAACGATATTTCTCCTTCCCGTAATTAAGAATCTGAGTCCAGTATTTTTGTCTTTCGCTACCGAATATCCAACCGCTATAATCCTTCACCTCTATTGCAAGCAGCCCCTGTGGAGTTGCAACCACAAGATCAATCTGACTATACTGCCCGTTTTTCCTCTTCACATACAAGTCATGGAATATAGC
>JAHLFB010000274.1 GCA_018884025.1 Candidatus Phocaeicola faecipullorum | reverse complement strand
TGCGCGATTGTCCTGCTTGCATATCTTGTAGATTTCCTGTGCTGCAGACTGCTGATTCCTCTTGCGAGACGGCTTGCAGCCAAGACAGCATACACGTGGGACAACTATATAACAGACAGCAATGTGCTGCGGCATGCATTCCATCTGATACCGCCTGTGACATTCCTTGTGGCGCTGCCCCTTCTCTTCCCTGAAACAGAGCAGTGGACAATCCTCCTGTCCAAAGGGTTCAGCATATATATCATTGTCGTGGCATGCAGCCTTGCCTGTGCCTTTGTGTCTTCGCTATACGCCATATCTAGCGAATCTGAAGTACTTAAAGACAAGCCGATGAAAGGAGTCTACCAGATGGTCAAGGTGCTCATAGTCTGCGTGGGAATCGTGCTTACCATCGGAGTGCTCATTGAAAAGGACTTTACAACACTGCTCGCCGGACTCGGAGCCTCTGCAGCCGTGCTGATGCTTATCTTCAAGGACACCATACTGGGACTTGTCGCAGGAGTACAACTTTCCGCCCACGACATGCTGAGACCGGGAGACTGGATCATGATGGATAAGCACGGGATAAACGGTGAAGTCGAAGAAGTGACCTTGAATACAGTGAAAGTGCGCAACTGGGACAATACCATCACGACAGTGCCGCCATACACCCTCGTCAGCGACTCTTTCAAGAACTGGCGGGCTATGAGAGAAAGCGCAGGCAGACGGGTTACACGGGCTATACGCATCGATATTAATACAATAAGGACATGCACTCCGGAAGAATCAGCCACGTTTTCCAGACAGGAATGGGCGAAGGGGATACAGACGGAGACCGGGACAGTGAACCTGAAATTTTTCCGTGCAGCCGCAGAATACCGTATCCGCACCAACCCTGATGTAAATGCAGATCTGATGCTGCTCGTCCGACAACTTGAGCCGACCCCGGAAGGACTTCCTCTCCAATTGTATTTTTTCACAAAAGCGAAAGACTGGGTCACTCATGAACGTGTCGCGGCAGATATTGTGGAAGAGATACTGGCGATGATGCCAGAATTCGGCCTGCGTGCCTACCAGAAGCCATCCGGAATGGATTTCAGTGGATATAATTAATTCTGTGGAACGATTCGTATTCCTTTTATTTTATCATTTAAACATTTAAGTTTAGCCACTAATTCTTCAAATGAATCAGATTCTCCGTATATCATATGCAAACGCATATTTTCATAATCGGCTTTCCACTGTTCTGCGACAGGTTCAGGAGGAACGATGTTTAGAGAATCGGGATAAAGCGTATCGTAGTCAAATCCACGCAAACCGATGAATGTACGACGATGTTCGACCACTTGACGGTAAAGCAGTTCGTTATGAATAGCTTTTTCCGCAATAGGTGTTTTTAGTATCTGACCGATGTCGTACATATGCCGAGACATGCGTTCTACCCGAATCAATTCTTTTGGTTTGGCAAACTCTTCGTGCAATAAAAATATCTTTTCAATAAACGTGCGCTCTGGAAGAACAGCCCGCACATTAAACTTTGGTTCTGCGAAAGGTGCTTTCGGATAAACTTGGTCAATCATTGAGTCAAGAGCCACTTCGTCCACAGGCTCACTCATAGATCTGCCACTTACTTCCACTTTCACCTTAGGCAGAACATACAGACCGTCCTCTCCATCAATAGAGAATGTCAAGACAGAATCATAGTTAATGTTTATGGTTTCCGGGTCCTATCTATGGCGATGTCAATATCTTCAGAAAAGCGATCAATCAAATGCCAACATTTGCTCAACGAAGTGCCACCCTTGAATGACAAATGTTGAGCATATGGAAGACAGAATATGGCTCGAAGAACTGCTGTTACCTACCAATCCTTTTCTACAACTTCTCGCTGCCGTATGTTCAACTCAGTAGAAACACGGTCAAGCACATCTGCGCGATCCTCTTTTGACAAATCAATAAATTTCATCGTTGCAATATCATTTTTATCCATGTAGGGGCAAGCACAATATCATGATTGAAGTCTTTTTCCGAGACATGTTCTGTTATCATATTCTTTATTTTAACTACTTGTTCTTCTGTTATCAACTTCTCTCCGATTTCCCGCATAGCAAGCACTGCAAGTTGCATCAGTTCGGATTGATAAGCGAAATTACCTAAATCATTGCTATGGCGAAATGTGATGCTTTTCCCTTTGCCAAATTTAACTTGTCTTGCAGAACCATCCGTAATATAGATAATATTCGCCGGCACTTGCGTAGACAATCCCAGTTTATTAAGAGCGTAGGCTCCAGTCGGTGTTATACGGGCATTATCTCTCTTGGCTATCTTTTGGGCGATAGCGTCCAATGAAGGCTCACGTAGCGTTCCATCCCATTTGTCGTACATTGGCACATAATAAATTCCTTTGGCAAAACGATACAGTTTTCCATTACGGCACAAACGGGTTAATCCCGAACGAACTGCATCGGGAGTACCATACGCAACAAAATCATCAGGGGTGAAAATTGTTCCACCCTTTGCATGTTCCACTATATCATACATAACTTTGTAAGAACTGTTCGCACCCATAGTTTTGAATTTTGCCACAAAATTACATATTTTTTGTGGCAATACATCATTTTCGGTAATGGTGCAAAAAGAGAAGCACCCGATTTACATTTTTGGTGTAAAACCGGGTGCTTGCTTTGTAGTTCCTTGATTTTCAAGGCTTATAGCGGAGAGGGAGG
>JAHLFB010000273.1 GCA_018884025.1 Candidatus Phocaeicola faecipullorum | reverse complement strand
CAAATAAAAGATTTGGACTTGAGCATCTTCATGAAGGAAGAAAAGACGACAGAACGGAATTTCAGAGAGACTATGACAGATTGATTTTCTCAGCACCTTTCCGTCGCCTTCAGAACAAGACACAGGTCTTTCCATTACCTGGAAGTATATTTGTTCATAATCGTCTGACGCATAGTCTTGAGGTATCATGTGTCGGACGTTCTTTAGGGAATGAGGTGTCTCAGAGGCTATTGCAGAAACATCCGGAACTTGTTGATACGCATTTGAGTGAGATTGGGGCTATTGTGTCTGCCGCATGTCTTGCTCATGATTTGGGCAATCCCCCTTTCGGACATTCGGGAGAGAAGGCTATAGGAACATATTTCTCCGAAGGGAAAGGACAGGTGTTGAAAAGTATGCTGTCGCCAGAAGAATGGAATGACATAATCCATTTTGAAGGTAATGCGAATGCTTTCCGTCTTCTGACACATCAGTTCAAGGGACGTCGTCAGGGTGGTTTTGTAATGACATATTCCACATTGGCTTCAATCGTGAAATACCCATATTCTTCAGTTTTGGCTGGTAGCAAACAGAAATTCGGCTTTTTCCTTACTGAAGAGGAATATTTTGAGAAAATAGCAAAAGAACTGGGCATAATAAAGTTAAGCAAGGATGGCGAGCCAGTCAGATATGCCAGGTATCCTTTGGTATATCTTGTTGAGGCAGCTGACGATATATGCTACCAAATGATGGATATAGAGGATGCGCATAAACTGAAAATACTTACATCGGAAGAAACCAAACAGTTATACAGGGCTTTTCTTAGTCCGGACAGGTTGGAACGTACTGATATGATATGTTCAATGGTTACAGATACCAACGAACAGATTGCATATCTGCGTAGTACAGCCATTGGAATACTGGTGAAAGAGTGTACCCGCGTTTTTGTAGAAAACGAGGAGAGCATACTTGACGGTACATTTAATGGTCCTTTGATAAATCATATGGATGAGCATGTGAGAAAAGCGTACGAAAATTGTTCAAAGACTGCTTTTAGCCGCATTTATTGTTCAAAGGACGTGGTTGATATAGAACTGGCAGGTTATCAGGTTATATCTACATTGACAGACCTGATGATAGAAGCTGTCCGTTACCCGGAGAAAGCATATTCCAAACTTTTGATTAACAGAGTGTCAGCGCAGTACGATATATCTGCTCCTAGTCTTTATGGAAGAATTATAGCGGTTCTTGACTATATTTCAGGAATGACAGATGTATATGCGCTTGATTTGTATAGAAAGATTAACGGCAACAGCCTGCCTGCTGTTTGATTTTGAGAAATAAAATATTTCTATTTACTTTGTGTCGTAAAATATTATATTTATGAAAATTAGAATTATCAATAAGTCCAAACATCCGTTGCCACAGTATGCAACTCCATTGTCTGCGGGTCTTGACCTCCGTGCAAATATAGATACTCCAATCACTATCAATCCCTTACAGCGCTGTCTTGTCCCTACCGGCCTGTATATGGCGTTGCCGGCTGGCTACGAAGCACAGGTGCGTCCACGCAGTGGCTTGGCTATTAAAAAAGGTGTCACTGTCTTGAACTCTCCAGGTACTATAGATGCTGATTACAGAGGTGAGATTTGTGTAATTATGGTAAATCTGTCGGATACCCCGTTTGTAATAGAAGATGGTGAGCGTATAGCTCAAATGGTTATAGCCCGTCATGAACAGGCTGAATGGGAAGAAACAGATGTGCTTGATGAAACCGAACGTGGTGAGGGAGGATTCGGACATAGTGGAAGAAATTAGGTGATAGGCCTCTATTAGTTTACAAGGCTCCATTTACGAGTTGATAAGTTTTTTGTCCGGACGTAAATTTTGTCAGCTATTCAACTTGTAACTGAAAAAAAGAAAAAAGATGCGATACATTTATTTATTACTCCTTTTTATAACATTGTTTACATCGTGCGGGACACTGAAAAATAAGAAATCCCATGCGAGAGATGCTGCTGTTGAATTAAAGGACCCTTTGACTTACGAACAACGCCGTAAATTCGATTATTATTTCCTTGAGGCTGTACGTATGAAACAGAAGGGAGATTACGATGCTGCTTTCCAGTTATATACCCACTGTCTAGATATCTATCCTCAGTCGGCTGCAGTATTATATGAAATCTCACAGTTTTATATGTTTCTCGGACAGGAGGCAAAAGGAGAGGAGGCTTTAAAACAGGCTGTTCGTTCTGATGATACAAATTTTTGGTACAAACAGACTCTGGCGTCATATTACCAGTCCAAGCAAGACTGGGTAAAAGCCATTTCTGTTTATGAAGATATGGCGCAGATTTTCCCGTCCCGTCTGGAACCGCTCCTTTCTTTGGCTGACTTATATAGCCGTACGAAAAGTTATGACAGTCTGGTAACCACGCTTAATCGTATAGAGGAACTTGATGGAAAATCTGAACAGATAAGTATGGAGAAATTCCGGGCTTATCTTCAGTTGGAAAATATGGATAAGGCATTCAGTGAGATACAGGCATTGGTGGACGAATACCCTTATGATATGCGTTACAGAACTGTTCTTGGCGATGTATATATGAGCAACAACAGGTATGATGAGGCTTTGAAGGTTTATCAGGACATCTTGAAAGAGGAACCTGATTATGCGCCTGCTATGGTTTCTTTGGCTACGTATTATCAAAAGACAGGACAAGACAGCCTTTACAATGTTCAGCTTGATTCTATTCTGGTAAATGAGAATGTTGACACTAAACTGAAACTGGAGTTTATGCGTCAGCAGATATTGAAGTCTGAACAGACAGATAAGGACAGCACAAAGATTATAAGTCTTTTTGAAACCATACTTACCAAGAAACAGCCTAATGCTGATGTGCCGATGCTTTACGCTCAGTATCTTATCACTAAAAAAATGCAGAAAGAGTCTGTTCCTGTTCTGAATAAGGTTTTGGAACTTGATCCGGAAAACAAGCCGGCAAGACTTCAGCTCTTGAGTTATGCTATAAATGAAAATAATCTGGATGAGGTAATCCGTGTTGCAACTCCGGCTATAGTATATAATCCGGATGCTATGGAGTTTTATTATTATCTTGGACTGGCACATTATCAGAAAGATCAGACTGACAAGGCTCTTGAAGTGTTCAAGAAGGGTGTACAACAGATAAATGAGAAAAGCGACAAGGGTATAGCTTCTGATTTTTACTCTATTCTCGGCGATTTGTATCACTCACGTGAAATGAAGGCTGAGGCATATGCGGCATATGATTCTTCGTTGGTTTACAATCCAAAAAACATAAACACTCTCAATAACTATGCGTATTATCTTTCTGTAGAGCGTGTAAATCTCGACAAGGCAGAAGAAATGAGCTTTATCACTGTAAAGGCCGAACCTGAAAACTCTACATATCTTGATACGTATGCGTGGATTTTGTTTGAGAAAGGAAGATATACTGAAGCACGTATATATATAGAGCAGGCCATGGAGAATGGCGGTGATACGAGTCAGGTGATAGTAGAACACTGTGGAGATATATATTTCAAGTTGGGCGATAAGGGAAAGGCTGTAGAATACTGGAAAAAGGCATTGTCGCTAGATTCAGCACCTGACGACGGAACCCCGCCACGTCCGGAAAAGGAAATAAAAAGGTTGAAGCAGAAAATAGCGTTACGGAAATACATTGAATAAATCTCCGTATAACCCAATTTAAAAGATACAAAAATGAAACGGATTATATATTTGATATTTTGCTCTTTGCTGGTGGTCTCCTGTTCCACATCCAGGAAAACATTACGTAATACCATGATAGGCGAGCTCTCCGGCACTGATTACATGGAAAAGGTAATAGAGTGGACACCATCGCGTGAGAATGTTACAGCGAGGGCGAAAATAGAACTTAATGCAGGGGCCTCACCAATGAGTGTCAATGCCAATCTGAGGATAAGACGAGGTGAAATAATACGTATCAGTGTGGCTCCTTTTCTTGGTATAGAAGTAGCACGTATAGATATAACGCCTAAGCACATATTGGCTGTTGACAGGATGAACAAGCGCTATGTTGAGATAGGCTTTTCGGAAATAAGCGGAATGCTTAATACAGAACTGGATTTTAATATAATACAATCGTTGATACTGAATGAGATATTTCTTCCGGGAAAGGATAAACTGTCATTGTCGGATGCCGACAGATTTATGCTTTCTCCGTCAGGAAATCAGGCTTGCCTGCAGGTAAAGGGAACCAGACGCATAGAATACAGTTTCTTTACTTCGGCTGCTGACGGACGTTTGGAAGAAACGGTGGCATCACTAAAAGGTGCGCCTTATTCGCTCCATTGCCGTTATGATGATTTTATAATGCTGGGCAGTGATGTGTTTCCTCAATCAATTGACATGTATGCCGACGGAACAGGAAAGAAATATTCATTGAACATGAAACTTTCCAGAATCGGAACTGACTCGGATTGGGATGCAGAGACTGAACTTTCGTCAAAATACAAAAAAATGTCTCTCCAGGAATTGCTGACTAAGTTGGGACTCTTGAAAGTAGTAAGCGGTGGAAAATGATTAGGCCATGTATAATTGTTCAAAGCACATATTGATTCTTATATTCACGTTGCTAAGCGGTTTCGTGTATTCCCAGTCCACGCCCAAAATCAGGCAGTTGGAGAAGGAACGCAATGAACTGCATCAGCGGATAAGCGAATCGGAATCGCTATTGAAATCTACCGGAAATGACGTGAAAAGTCAGTTGGACAATCTGGCTCTTATAAGCGGTCAGATAGACGAACGACGCCGTTATCTGTCTGCGATACAGAAAGATATTAACAGCATACAGCAGGAAATAAACCGTCTGGAAGGAGAATTGAAAGTCTTGAACGCCGATTTGAAACTGAAACGAGAAAAATATGAGAAATCATTGAAATATCTACACCGTAACAGTTCCATACAGGAAAAACTGATGTTTATTTTCTCGGCCGATAATCTCAGCCAAATGTACAGACGACTGCGGTATGTACGTCAGTATGCGGATTTCCAGCGCCTTAAAGGTGAAGAAATAAAGTCGAAACTGGCAGAAATAAAGGATAAGAAAAAAGTTACGGAAGAAACATACGATGCAAAACTCGCCCTGTTGAAGCATCAGGAAACGGAGAAAAAGAAGCTTGAGGAGCAGGAGGCAGACAGGAAAAAACTGCTTGCATCAATGCAGAAAAAGCAAAGGCTGCTAAAAAACGAGATAGATAAACAGCGTAAAGCCGCCAATAAACTTAATGCGGAGATTGACCGCCTGATTGCTATTGAGATAGAGGCAGCCAGAAAAAGGGCAGAGGAGGAGCGCCGCCGTAAGGAAGCGGAAGCTAAAAAGCAACAGCCTTCCGGCAAAGAAGTGTCAAAGCCGGTTACTAAACAGATGGACGCATATAGGGTAGATGATTCCGACCGTAAACTATCCGGTACGTTTGAACGTAACAAAGGACGACTTCCGATACCGGTTACAGGACCTTACGTCATAGTGGGACACTATGGCCAGTATCAGGTGGAAGGACTGAGAAATGTACGGTTGGACAATAAAGGAATTGATATCAAGGCAAAACAAGGTGCCATGGCACGTACAATATTCGATGGCGAGGTTACAGCTGTATTCCAATATAACGGTCTGGCTAATGTACTGGTTCGTCACGGAAGCTATATATCCGTGTATTGCAATCTGGAGTCTGTTATTGTAAAGCAAGGCAGCCAGTTGAAGACGCGTGATGTGATTGGTCAGATCAGTACAGATTCCGATGGTAATACGGTATTGCATTTCCAGTTGCGTAAAGAAAAAGACAAGCTTAATCCGGAGCTTTGGATTGCCAAATAAAAATGCTTCGTCGTTTGACTTTAAACGCTTCGTCATTTTAGCCCGAATGACGAAGCGTTCTTTTTTTGATGGTTATCATCTGTATTCATACAGTTTTACATGCAAAATACTGAAATCATCAACGCCTATTCTTACGTGTCTTCCCTGATGGTCCTGGTCGCCGTTCATTCTACGCAGATATTTCATATCTCCATTCTCATCGATGCTTACTTCGTCAACAGAACCAATACCTATACGTTTATTTCCATTCCATGTCTCTTTGGCTGTAGAGTTGCCTCCAGCGGCTACAAATCCGTCTTCTCCAAGTTTCTTTTCTATAATTCCTTTAATTTCCTCCGGATCTTTGAACTCTATGACAATGCCGCTTCCGGCAATTATATACTCGAATTTGTCAAGCCTGATAATAAGGCCTCCACCTTCCGGCCATACGCTGCCGTCAGTAGCCCTGGCGTCCCAAGGTAATGTGAAGAAATGCTTGCAAACGAGAAACATTCCATCCCATTCGATGTTTTGCTCCTTATTGTTTTGGTCGAATAATATGCCTTTCATCATTTCCTTACCCTGATATTTTGTAATAACAGGCATAAGTTCTTTCAGTTTTTCATATCCTTTAGTCAACTTATAATTACCGTCATCGGGAGCATTTTCTATAGAGAAAGGACTGAAACCTATGGCATCATGCTGACCGAACACGTAGAATGCTCTTACGCCATTGTTTGCTTCAAGTTTGATTTCCGGAATGAAAAGAGGATTATTGTGTAATTTGTATTGTCCCACCCAATCTACAAATCCTTTGTCATAAAGGTCTGGCGCTAGAATATCAATTCCTGGAGCGGCACATTTCCATATGTCAATAAGGTGTGCCAAAGGTCCGGCAGAAGGATATTCTCCTGGTTTTCTGTTTCGGCTGTTCATGGCTGCATTTACATACATGGGAAGATTATATACCTCTCTTCCTTTCTGAATCATTTTTTCCACATAGGCGGCATATTGCCATGCCATGAATATTTCGTCAGTATATATGTCTTTTCCGAATACTTTCTCCCAGTTACCGTCTGTTTTTCCACCAGCTTTCTGCCATTTATCCTTGAGCCATGGATGAAGAGTTTTCTTGTTGTCTTTCAAATATCTTTTCAATTCCGTTGGAATTTCAGACGCGAAAATCAGGTTTGCGGTCTTTGAATGGTCTCTGGCGCTTTCCAGCATGCCAATCTCATTCTCCACCTGTATCATTATGACTGTATTTTCTTTTTCGTCCACATCTTTGATATGACTCAATAGTTTGACGAAAGCTTTCGAATCGGCATTGAAAACATTCTCAGAGAATGGGCTCGCTATTTCCAGAGGTTTACCGCTTTCTGTGTAACAGCGTGGATACTTCCTGTAATCTGCCTTAAACCATAGTGGAGCGTAACAGCTCATAGAGTTTTTCCATGCGCCAAACCATAGAAAGACAACTTTCATATCATGTTTTCTGGCTTCCATTATAGTCTTGTCTATCAGAGAAAAGTCGAATTTACCC
>JAHLFB010000272.1 GCA_018884025.1 Candidatus Phocaeicola faecipullorum | reverse complement strand
TTCTGATTGCTTTCTTCGGCAAACTTTGTGAGCTGGATCATGTCGCCAAGCGAGTAGAACAGCATGGTGTCGCTTTTCATCCCGTCTCTTCCTGCGCGTCCTATTTCCTGATAGAAACTTTCTATACTTTTCGGAAGGTTGTAATGTATTACCCATCTCACGTTTGATTTGTCTATTCCCATTCCGAATGCTACAGTGGCGCATACTATCTTTACGCGGTCATTGATGAAATCGTCCTGAGCCTTTTCGCGCTCGTAGTTTGAGAGTCCGGCATGATATACGGCTGTATCGAAACCTTCGTCGTAAAGCAGTTCGGCAACCTTCTCGGTTGTTTTTCTGCTCATGCAGTATATGATGCCGCTTTCGTTGCCATGTCTTTCTATAAATCTTTTTATGATTCTGATTTTTTCCTTTTGCTGATATCCTTTCTTTACGTCAAGGCTTAGGTTAGGGCGGTCGAATGATGAAATGAATATTTCCGGCTCGCTCATCTTCAGTTGTTTTACTATGTCCTGACGCGTTATTTTGTCGGCTGTTGCTGTCAGCGCCACTATTGGTACTGACGGAAACTGTTTCCTCAGTATGTCAAGCTGTGTATATTCCGGTCGGAAATCGTGTCCCCATTGTGAAATGCAGTGTGCTTCGTCTATGGCGAAGAGTGATATCTTGATATCCCTTAGCAGATAGTTTGTTTCGGAGACAAGTCTTTCCGGTGATATGTATAACAGTTTTACTTTTCCTTGCAGGCATTCCATTCGTACGCTGGCATTCTCGGTGTCTGTGTTCATGCTGTTAAGGGCACGTGCGGATATACCGTTGGCTTGTAGTGCTTCTACCTGGTCTTTCATAAGTGATATCAACGGTGAGACTACGATGGCTGTACCCTCCATCATCAGTGCCGGTATCTGGTAACATAATGATTTGCCGCCACCGGTAGGCATCAGTACGAGTGTATCTTTTCTGTTGAGAATGTTTGTAATTATTTCTTTCTGTTTTGGGCGGAATTCTGTATATCCGAAATATGTTTTTAGAATGTTCTGCATTTCCGTTAGTCTGTTTTTATGGGGATGCAAAGATATTGCAAAGAAATGAAATCAGTATCTTTGCCGGCGTAAAGTTGTCAATTTGTTATTAAAATTTTACAGCTGTGAAAAAATAAGTAATCGGAGTGGTGTATTTCTCGATATAATGTGGTAATTTTGGAAGCATGAAAATGATATTTATTCATAATTAACAGTTACTTTTTATGAAAGCGATTAAATTATTATTGTGTTTGTTTTCTATGATACTTGTTTGGGGCTGTGAAGAAGGCACCGGATACAAGTATTTTGAAGTGAAAAATGAAAGTTCTTTGAACCAGACTGTTTATGTAGGTGATTTGAAGGCGCCTGTGCCAATTGAGTTTACTGCATCAGGGGCATGGACATCAAAAATTGAGTATAGTACTATAGAAACAACGTCTGGGCGTGCCGATGTGTCTTCTTCAGGATGGATTACCCTTGATCCTAGCAGTGGTGAAACGGCTGGTGACTATTCTGTTAATATTTATTTGAACCCTGAAAAAGGAGAGAATGTATATAGAGCTTTAATCTCCTTTATATGTAATGGCGAAGTTCTGGAAGTAACATTGGAGAATAACAGTTCTTTTTATCCGGGTGATTATGATGATATAAACGATCCGGAAAAAATAGAAGAAGCTAAACAAAAATTGTCTTCAGGATTTTCATCTTCCATAAGAGATGCTTTTTATGAATTGGATAATAATTATTCAACTCCAGAAAATAGAAAATCATTGACAAGCAGTTCTAAAATATTGGAGAATTTATGGTATAAATCTTATGATGCGATTAATACTTGTAATTTATTGTTAAGTGCGTATGATGCGGGAGTTGTAAATGAACAGGAAAGTGTCGGAATAATGGCAAGTTCACATATGTATAGAGGTCTGTTTCATTTCTATCTAGCTGATATTTTTGGAGATACACCTGTTCAAACAGAATATCCTTCTGACTTGTATTTGCCACGAACAGAATTGAATGAAGTCATGGATATGGTAAGGAATGAAATGGAAATGTGTATTCAATATATATCAAAAGATGATTGGCTCTATCATGAAGCACGTTTTGTCCGTGTGTTGACTTCCGTTCTGAAAAATGAGTCATTTGAAGGTGGTGAAACAAGAGACCTTTTGAAGTCTGCTGTTAGTGATGGTGACATGTGCTTTGATTCTAACCGTGATGGAATAATAAATTCAGATGATTCTCCTATGGCAGTACAGTGTTATTTGTTATTTGCTTATGTTGAGAGTGATTATAATTTGTATGACTCAATAGAACATTTGAATTATTTGGCTGAAAAATTGAAAGATGATAATTTCAGGGTTGAAAATCAGGTTTCAGCCGATGAATTAAAATTAAAGATAAGAGACATCTTGTCAACTGATTGGGGCGAAGGTATAAAATATTTGGTAAACAGGTTTATGTTTGATTATAATTGGGATTACCTTGAGCTTCTTCCTTTGCCGGTAAAAGCTATTGCAAGTAACATGAATCTCACACAAAATGCCGGCTGGTAATAATTGACGTTATATGTCGATTTTATATAAATGGGTACAACTTGAAATCATAAGGTTGTATCCATTTATTTTTTTACTGGTATGCATATCAGTGATTTCTAGGAACTACATAAATTTAGTAAATATTTTTATGGCAGAAACCATATAAAAAAGGTTGACAAAGATTTTGTAGTCTGAAAAAAAACTTACAAATTTGTGTTGTGAAAATTGTAAACTAAGACTAAATATTTCAGCACAAATGGAAAATAAGCAAGGAGTAATAAATACGGAAAACGACGGACAGGCGAAGATGCCATATAATCTAAGGGAAAGGAAAATCAAGTCTGCGCCATATAGAGATCTTATAAGAACCGAACTGGCAGACGAACTTTACGAAAGAATATATGAACTCGTAGTCACACAGAAAAGGTATAAACAGCCTAATTTCTCAGCCAGTGATTTGGCGAAAATGCTTAAGACGAATACCAGATATTTATCGGCTGTGGTAAATTCCAAATTCAAGATGAATTTTTCATGTTTGCTTAATGAATATAGAATTAAGGAAGCCAAACGTATGCTTGCCGATAAAAGATACGCAGGAAAGAATATTGAGGAAATAAGCGCAATGTCCGGATTTGCAAACCGTCAGTCGTTCTATGCTGCTTTTTATAGAATAGTAGGCATTACTCCTAACGAATATAGGAAAAATCATGAAAACATCTGAAACTAATTTTTATTCTGTTGAGCAGTTTGCTGACCTTCAGATTTTACGTTATAGGGTGAATGGTTTTGAATTATTGTCATTGAACCAGAAAAAACTGATATATTATCTTTCAGAAGCAGCCCTTAACGGACGTGATATCCTTTTTGACCAGAATGGTAAACTGAATCTGAAAATTCGTCGCATGCTGGAAGCTGTATATGTGAATTATGACGGCGACCGCACGGATGCGGAATTTCTGGCTCTTGAAGTTTATCTTAAAAGAATATGGTTTTCAAGCGGCATACATCATCATTATTCAACTGATAAATTTATACCTGGATTTAGTGTGGATTTTCTGCGGGATGCGGTTATGGCTACCGATAAGGCTTTATTGCCATTGTCGGAAGGTGAGAGTGTTGCCGGATTGTGCAATGAGCTGTTTCCTGTGATTTTTGACCCTGAGCTTATGCCTAAAAGGGTAAACCAGGCCGATGGTGAGGACTTGTTGCTGACTTCGGCTTCTAATTATTATGTTGGAGTTACACAAAAGGAAGCAGAGGATTTTTATGCTGCCATGAAAAGTCCTGATGACGAAACTCCCGTAATGTTTGGCATGAACAGCCGTCTGGAAAAAAAGAACGGTAAGATATGCGAAGTTGTGTGGAAACTTGATGGTGAATATGGCAAAGCGATAAGTAAAATAATATATTGGCTTGAAAAGGCTGCTACTGTGGCAGAGAATGAGCTTCAGAAAGAAGTTATCCGTCTGTTGATTGAGTTTTATCGTACGGGCGATTTGAAAACTTTCGATGATTATTCTATCTGTTGGCTGAAGGATACTGAATCGCGTATAGATTTTGTGAATGGATTTATAGAAAGTTATGGCGATCCGTTGGGCTTGAAGGCTAGTTGGGAGTCAATTGTAAACTTTAAGGACCTTGAGGCTACACATCGGACAGAAGTCATAAGCAGTAACGCGCAGTGGTTTGAAGACCATTCGCCGGTATCTCCACAGTTTAAGAAACCGGAAGTAAAAGGCGTTTCTGCAAAAGTCATAACAGCTGCGATACTTGCCGGCGATTTATATCCTGCCAGTGCCATAGGAATTAATCTGCCCAATTCTAACTGGATACGTAGTGTGCATGGCTCAAAATCCGTAACTATAGGCAATCTTACTGATGCATATAATAAGGCGGCAAAGGGTAATGGATTCAGAGATGAATTTGTATATAGTGAATACGAAAAAGAACTCTTGGATAAATATGCTGATATAACAGGCGATCTTCATACTGATTTGCACGAATGCCTTGGACATGGTTCAGGTAAACTTCTGCCAGGAGTTGATCCTGACGCGCTTAAAGCATATGGCGCTACTATTGAGGAGGCAAGAGCTGATCTTTTCGGACTTTATTATATACCGGATGCCAAAATGGTGGAACTGGGTCTTACTCCTGACAGTGAGGCTTATAAGGCTGAGTATTATTCATATATGATGAACGGACTACTCACTCAGCTGGTAAGGATAGAGCCGGGCTGTTGTATTGAGGAATCACACATGCGCAACAGGCAGCTTATTGCAGCATGGGCTCTTGAACATGGGGCACAGAATGATGTTGTAAGTCTGGTAGTGAAAGATGGCAAGACTTATGTTGTGATTAACGATTATGTTAAGTTGCGTTCCTTGTTCGGTGAATTGCTGGCTGAAATACAGAGAATAAAGAGCGAAGGAGATTATGAGGCAGCGCGTGAGTTGGTTGAAAAGTATGCTGTAAAGGTTAATCCGGTGTTGCATACAGAGATACTTGAACGTTACAGAGCGCTTAATCTTGCTCCTTACAAAGGATTTATAAATCCGGTTTACAATGCTGTAACAGATAACGACGGTAATATTACTGATGTAACGATAGATTACAGCGAAGGGTATGCGGAACAGATGCTTCGCTATAGCCGTGACTATTCTAATCTTTGAAATTAAATATCATGAATGACGTACAAGAAATAATAAAAGATATAAAATCGAAATTCCGTTTATATATGAATGGTGTCATATCCCAAAGTATGCGTGAGAAAGGGATGGACTATAAATTGAATTTCGGTATAGAATATTCCAGAATAAAGGAGATAGCCGCAGGTTATGAGCAAAATCATGAACTTGCACAGGCGTTATGGAAGGAGAATATCCGTGAGTGTAAGATAATGGCAACCCTGTTGCAGCCAGTTGATTCATTTTATCGTGATATAGCTGAAATCTGGATTGAGGATATGAAGTATCCGGAGTTGGCCGAATATACTGTCATGAATGTTTTGCAACACGTGCCATATGCTTCGGAGGTGGTGTTTCAGTGGATTGCTGATGAGCGTCCTTATTTCCGCTTTTGCGGTTATATGCTTATGACACGTTTGTTGATGAAAGGTATGACACTGAATGAGCGGGCTGAGGCTGAGTTTATGGACCAGGCATTTACTGAGATTGAAGGTGGAGAACCTATGGTAAAAAAGGCTGCTGCTACGGCTTTGAAGAAATTCTCTGCACAATCAAAGGAAAATGCCAAAATGATTGGAAGGCAGTTGGGACTATTGAGCAAATCGGCTAATCCGGAACTGAAACTTTATATCGACGAAATAAAATATGATATAGATTATTGCTCATAGTTTTCTTGAATTGAGTAAAATATATTAACTTTGACGGCTGAAGATATTTTTTAATGGCAGACAGGATAAAAGATACAGTAAAACAAGTGCTCACGGAGTATTTACAGAAGAACGGACATCGTAAGACGCCCGAACGTTATGCTATACTCGATTCCATATATTCCATTAAAGGACATTTCAACATAGAAACCCTTCTTCAGTATATGGCGGAAAAGGAAAAATTCCGCGTCAGCCGGGCTACTTTGTATAATACGATAATTCTTCTTATAGATGCCGGCCTTGTAATCAAACATCAATTCGGGAATACTTCACAATATGAACGCTCTTATAATAATGAAACTCATCATCACATGATTTGTACCTCATGTGGAAAAGTTTCCGAGTTTGAAGATGAAAATCTGAAACAGGCCATTGTGCAAAGCAAGTTGAAAGGTTTCCAGTCCACACATTATTCGCTGTATATCTATGGATTATGCAGTAAATGTGTAGCAAAACGAAAAAAGAATAAATAAAAGAACTATTATAAAAATATAAGAATCATGAAAGTAGATGTCTTGTTAGGTTTACAGTGGGGCGACGAAGGTAAAGGTAAAGTTGTCGATGTTTTGACTCCACGTTATGATGTAGTTGCACGTTTTCAGGGTGGTCCTAATGCCGGTCACACTTTGGAATTCGAAGGTCAAAAGTATGTTTTGCGTTCTATCCCTTCAGGTATTTTCCAGGGTGACAAGGTTAACATTATAGGTAATGGCGTAGTGCTTGACCCGGCTTTGTTCAAGGCTGAGGCTGAAGCTCTAGAGGCAAGTGGACATCCGTTGAAGGAACGTTTGCACATCTCTAAGAAAGCTCATCTTATATTACCTACACACCGTATTCTTGACGCAGCTTACGAAGCAGCAAAGGGAGCGTCAAAAGTTGGTACTACTGGAAAAGGTATCGGCCCTACATATACAGATAAAGTAAGCCGTAACGGTTTGCGCGTAGGTGATATACTGCATAATTTTGAAGCAAAATATGCTGCTGCAAAGGCTCGTCACGAACAGATTTTGAAGAGTCTTAATTATGATTACGATATCACTGAACTGGAAAAACAGTGGATGGAAGGTATCGAATACCTTCGTCAGTTCAACCTGGTTGACAGTGAGCATGAAATCAACAATTTGCTCAAAGAAGGTAAAAGCGTTCTTTGTGAAGGTGCTCAGGGAACAATGCTTGATGTTGACTTCGGTTCTTATCCGTTTGTTACATCTTCAAATACTATCTGTGCCGGAGCTTGTACAGGACTTGGACTTGGTCCTAACAAAATAGGTGAAGTGTATGGTATCATGAAAGCATATTGTACACGTGTCGGTGCCGGTCCTTTCCCTACAGAATTGTTCGATGAAACAGGAAAGACAATCCGTGACCTCGGTCATGAATATGGAGCCGTAACTGGTCGTGAACGCCGTTGTGGATGGGTTGACTTGGTTGCATTGCGTTATTCTATTATGGTAAATGGTGTTACACAGCTTATACTTATGAAGAGCGATGTACTTGACGGATTTGATACAATCAAGGCATGTGTGGCATACAAGGTTAATGGTGAAGAAATAGATTATTTCCCATACGATATTACTGAAGGTGTTGAACCAGTTTACGTTGAGTTGCCGGGATGGAAAACTGATATGACAAAGATGACCAGCGAAGACGAATTCCCTGAAGAATTCAACGCTTATATCTCATTCCTTGAAGAACAATTGGGAACTCCTATCAAGATTGTATCTGTTGGTCCAGACCGTGAACAGACAATTGAAAGATATACAGAATAATCTTCTGTTTAACTAATATTTTAATGCTGCCGATTTCTATTGTAATGATGGAAATCGGCAGTTTTTGTTTATTTGTAAGTCATATTGTTTATTTA
>JAHLFB010000271.1 GCA_018884025.1 Candidatus Phocaeicola faecipullorum | reverse complement strand
CTCCATTCCTGAGCTTCATCAACCAAGTTAGCAGGTATTTCTTCTACATCATAGTCTGCACCCATTGTTTCATCGTGCCATAGAATAGCCTTCATCTTGATCAAGTCAACAACACCCTTGAAGTTTTCTTCAGCACCGATAGGAATAACTACAGGACATGGATTAGCGCCCAAAACATCCTTCATCTGACGTACAACTTCAAAGAAGTCAGCACCAGAACGGTCCATCTTATTAACATAACCGATACGTGGTACATTATACTTATCAGCCTGACGCCATACTGTCTCCGACTGAGGTTCAACTCCACCTACTGCACAATATGCAGCTACAGCACCATCAAGAACACGCAAAGAACGTTCCACTTCAGCAGTAAAGTCAACGTGTCCCGGAGTGTCAATCAAGTTAATTTTATAAGTATTACCTGCATATTTCCAACGAGTTGTTGTTGCAGCAGAAGTAATAGTAATACCACGTTCCTGCTCCTGCTCCATCCAGTCCATTGTTGCAGCACCGTCATGAACTTCACCAATTTTGTGAGTAAGACCAGTGTAGAACAATATACGTTCAGAAGTAGTTGTTTTACCAGCATCGATGTGAGCCATGATACCGATATTACGGGTCAAGTGCAAATCTTGTTTAGCCATTTTAAATTTCTAGTTATTAAATTATTACTTGATTAAAATCTGAAATGCGCGAATGCACGGTTAGCTTCAGCCATACGGTGCATATCTTCTTTACGTTTAAATGCACCACCCTGCTCGTTATAAGCATCAAGGATTTCAGCTGCAAGTTTATCAGCCATACATTTTCCACCACGCTTACGTGCAAACAAGATCAAGTTCTTCATTGAGATAGACTCTTTACGTTCTGGACGAATTTCAGTAGGAACCTGGAATGTTGCGCCACCGATACGGCGAGATTTAACTTCCAATTGTGGAGTCACGTTATCAAGAGCCTTTTTCCATACATCTAGAGCAGAAGTTTCATCTGCAGGCAATTTAGTGCTTACTACATTCAGCGCACCATAAAAGATTTCATAAGAAGTATTCTTCTTTCCATCATACATCAGATGGTTAACGAATTTAGAAACCTTCTGATCGTTAAATACTGGATCCGGAAGGATCACACGTTTTTTTGGTTTTGCTTTTCTCATTTTGTTTGACAAATTATGTTTAGTTTGGGGCTGCACCTCTGTTTGCTTCAACGTCTCCTCCGAGACATTTACTCAACCTTAAAGCTTTTCCAACAAACCAAAACGAAATTAATAAAGTCTTTACTTAAAAGGATTGTACTCAGCTAAAATTATTTCTTACCCTTAGCTGCTGGAGCCTGTCCTGGCTTTGGACGTTTAGCACCGTATTTAGAACGTCTCTGTGTACGACCTGCAACACCGGCAGTATCCAAAGTACCACGTACGATATGGTAACGTACACCTGGAAGGTCTTTAACACGACCACCACGAACCAATACGATTGAGTGTTCCTGCAAGTTGTGTCCTTCTCCTGGGATATAAGAGTTTACTTCCTTAGAGTTTGTCAGACGCACACGAGCAACTTTACGCATTGCTGAGTTAGGTTTTTTCGGAGTTGTTGTGTAAACACGTACGCAAACGCCACGTCTCTGAGGACATGAGTCAAGCGCTGGTGACTTACTTTTCTCAACCAAAACCGTTCTTCCTTTTCTTACTAATTGTTGAATAGTAGGCATTTTGTTTGATTTTAAAATTTATATTATTGTTTATTCAAATTCCAATCCTAAAGCGAAACTACATATTTCGGGTTGCAAAGGTACGAATAAGTTTTTAATACACAAACACTTTTCATAATAAAAAAGGTCTGTCATGCCTAAAAACGGGCAAAACAGACCTCAATAAACATTTTTTATTATTTTTTAAGCTTCTCCTTTAAAATCACTCAATGGGGGAACAAAAGTTTTTCCACCTTTATCGTCATGTTGCCCTCTCTCTTCCGGCATTTTCACCTGACCAAAATTACGTTCATATTTAATCATATTATCCTGTAACGCATACATTAGTCTCTTTGCATTCTCTGGAGTCATTACAATTCTAGACTGTACTCCTGCCTTTGGCAATCCGGGCAAAACAGAGACAAAATCTATAATAAACTCCGAAGTAGAATGTGTAATTATAGCCAAGTTAGCATAAGTGCCTTTTGCGACTTCTTCTTTCAATTCAATCTGTAATTGATTATTCTTGTTTTCGTTTTCCATGTTATTTATAGTTTTAAAATCAGTTTATAGGACAAATATATAATAAATTAAACTGCCCTACAAACAAAAGAGTGTAAAACTTATACCAAAAATCAGAAAAAAAATCGTTATTTTTGCCACATAACGTATAGCCTATGAAGACTAACAAACCCCTAATAACAACTATAATAATCATTGCAGTATTCTTGACAATCCCAATCCGTTTGTCATCGCAAAGTGTATCATTCAACCATCTCACTACAGATGAAGGCTTGTCACAATTATCGGTAAACAGTATATATATTGACGAACATGGCATGCTATGGATTGGAACTAGGGTTGGTTTAAATATATATGATGGAGAAAAAATTCATACATACAAAGTAGAAAAAGACAATCCATACAGCCTTCCATCCAACATAATCCTTAAATTAACAGGAGACAAAGAAGGTAAAGTTTTCATTCTCAGTCCTGACGGAATCTGCCAGTTCAATATGGAAACACAAAAATTTAATTATATACACAAAGGCAAGGCAGACTGTATCTATTACAATAACGGACTATATATTTCCATTGGCAATACTGTATATCTATTCGATAATGAAAAGACTTCATTCCATGCAGTGTTCTCATTACCTCCACAAGTACAAACCATCAATTCACTGATTTCAGACAAAGACGGAAATTTCTGGATTGGAACATCTACTCATGGAATATTTAAATACAATTCGCATACTTACGAATGTACCAACATAATAAATCATGGCAACATTACCCAGATATATATTGACCGGGAAAACACCATATGGGCAGGAAGCTGGGAAGATGGTCTATACAATATAAAAAATGACAGCGAAATCTCCAATTTTGTAAAAAGTAACAACAAAGAATCTTTATCATCCAATTTTGTCAGAGCTATATGCCAGGACGACGAGGGTAATATATGGATTGGCACCTTCATGGGCGTTGACAAATACGACAAATCCACCGGCATTTTCACACACTATACGTCCGACAATTCCGGATACAGTCTTACACATTCCTCTGTATGGTGCATTGAAAAAGACGACCAAGGCACTCTTTGGATAGGGACATATTTTGGTGGCGTCAACTACATCAATCCTGAATATTCCATATATAGGAGATACGAGTATTCTACAGAACAAGGGAAAGGCCTTAGCAGTCCTATTGTAGGAAGAATGATAGGAGACAATAAAGATAATCTATGGATAGCAACCGAAGGCGGAGGAGTAAATTATCTTGACAGAAAAGCCAATACATTCAAATGGTACAAAAAGGATGAAGGAACAAGGAATTCAATATCTCACAATAATGTAAAGTCATTATTATTAGATTCATTAGAAAATTCACTTTGGATAGGTACCCACACAGGAGGACTGAACAAATTAAATTTAAATACAGGAATCATCTCAAAATTCTCGCATATTAAGGAAGACAGCACTTCCATCCCATCAGATATAATAAGAGATATAGAGAGATATACCAAAGACAGCCTCATAATCGCTACACAAAACGGGCTATGCATTCTCAACAAAGAAACTGGTAAATGCAGACAATTGCTCAACCATCTTCCTGGTAACAGAAAAGTAGGAATGGTGGCCGACGTTACATTCGACCAAAACAATAACCTGTGGATAGCTGCCACAGGCGATGGTGTATATGTATATAATCTAAAGACCGGTAATGTAAGGAACTATCGTCAAAAGCCAGGAGTAAGCGGTTGTATAAGCAACAACAATATAAATAATATAGCTACTGACAGTGAAGGTAACATATGGCTATGTACATCCGGCAGCGGACTAGACTTATACAATCCGGAGACAGACAGTTTCATTAACTTTGACAAAAAAAACAACAACCTTCCAGACGATTGTATATACCAGGCCGCAGAATCCCCGATTACCGGAAATCTTCTACTTATTACAACTGACGGTTTCTGTATATTCGATAAAGAGAGCAGAACATTCCAAAGTTATAATTCAGCAAACGGTTTTCCACTAAATGAGATAAATGAGAACGCTCTTTATATAACAAAAGACGGAGAAATATTCCTGGGTGGCATACACAATATGGTTTCATTCTTTGAAAAAGATTTGGTCAGCACTCCAAAACCATACAACATACTTGTAACCGGACTATTGGTAAACGGAGAATATGTTACGCCTGGCGATACTCATAAAATACTCGATAAAGCACTTGAATATACAGATCGCATAGAACTTGGCTACAAACAAAACATGTTCAGCATAGAATTTTCAGTAACCAACCATATACCCGAAAACAAAAGCAATATAATATACAAACTTGAAGGATTCTCCGACCAATGGAATGAAGCCAGAAATTCAAATGAAATAACCTATACCAATCTCAATCCTGGCACATATAAACTAATAATAAAAGCGGAAGGTGTCGATGAATCCATCTGTAAGCCTTTATCATTAATAATCAGTATAAAGGCTCCTTTCTATCGCACACCTTTCGCATACATTATATATATATTATCTGCCGCCATACTGATATGGTATCTGATAAGTATATATATTACCCGCCTGCGCCTATCCGAATCATTAAAACTCGAACAGAAACATGCCGAAAACATCAAAAAAGAAAATCAGACACAACTTAGACTTTTTACCAACATATCCCACGAATTCCGTACGCCACTCACGTTGATTATATCGCAAATAGAAACACTATTACAAAATAATAAGCTCACCCAACAAGTATATTCTAAATTATCTGTAATATATCAAAGCAGTATGCAATTACGCGAACTCATTACAGAACTCCTTGACTATCGAAAACAGGAACTTGGACATTTTAAATTAAAGGTTATACAAAGCAACATTGTAAACTTCATAAAAGATAATTATCTTCTGTTCAAGGATTTTGCTACAAAAAAGAATATTACACTAGAATTAACAGTTTCTGATACAGATATACAGTTGTGGTACGACCCTAAACACATGCAGAAAGTAATTAATAACCTTCTTTTCAACGCCATCAAACATACCCAGGAAGGAGGTAAAATATCTATAGGCATTACTAAAGACAACAGCAATGTACAAATATCTATATCAGACAATGGAGAAGGAATACCGGAAAAAGACATAGAAAAGATATTCGATATATTCTATCAGTCAGAATCTTCCGCTGCTACTATGCCTGGACTTACAGGGACAGGGATAGGACTGGCTTTAGTAAAAAATATAATCAGTATGCATCATGGGCATATAAGTGTCAGTAGCAAGCAAAACGAAGGCTCTACATTTACCGTAACACTTCCCCTAGGTAAAGAACATTACATTGAAGAAGAAATAGATAACGAGGGTAATTCTGAAAGCCGCATAATCCCTACTCCCTACATCTCTGTCAAAAATATAGTCAGTACTTCTGAAAATGAAACAAATATACTTCAAGAGACTGAAAAGGATTTGTTCCCGACAGACAAACCACAAATGATGGTAGTAGAAGACAGTGATGATATCCGTCGTATAATAAAAGAGATATTAAGCCCATTCTATAACATACACGATTATTCCAATGCAGAACGGGCATTGAATGATTTGCCTTTAATCATGCCGGATATTGTAATAACAGATGTAATGATGCCTGGTATGGACGGAAAAGAACTTTGCAGAAACATAAAGAATAATCCTGCTACAAGTCACATTCCTGTAATTTTGCTCACAGCCCAGACAGCAGTAGAACAATACATAGAAGGTTACCAAACAGGAGCCGACGACTATATAACAAAACCATTCAACACCCGTTTACTAATTTCAAGGTGCAACAATCTAGTCAACTCCCGCATACTATTACAGGAAAAATTCAGCCATCAACCGGAAACTAATGTACAAATGTTGGCCACAAACAAAATCGACAAGGAACTACTTGACAAAGCCATTTCGATAATAGAGGCCAATATTGGCAACAGCAATTTCAACATGAACATATTTGCTAGGGAAATGGGCATGGCAAGAACGAATCTTTTCGCTAAGATAAAGGCTATAACAGGACAGACACCAAATGATTTCATTATAAGCATACGTCTTAAAAAAGGAGCCTATTTACTGCGTAACAATCCGGAATTGAATATTACAGAAATAGCAGAGAAGCTTGGTTTCAGTTCTGCAAGATACTTCTCAAAATGTTTTAAGGACCTATACAATATAAGCCCACTTTCATACAGGAAGAAAGAAGAAGATACTACTACCAATGAATAATAAAAAACTCTCTCCATGATGTCTCATGAAGAGAGTTTTTTATTTAAACAAGTTTGTTTATTTTACCTTTTTCAAGTTTACATACACTGGCATTCCGTTTCTCAACAAGCAAGAAAGCTCAGTATTGCCGTTTTCCATTGTTTTCAGGAAAACACCTGGAATATTACCCTCAGCCTGCCATGTACCCTTCAACTCAATGAATGCAGGAGTCGGTGTTTCTCTCCAGTTCTTATTATCAATCATTTTAGGTCTTAAATTCGGATTAGAAATAGCCAAAGACAAATTACCTTCAGCATCCTTTTCTTCAATCAGTAGCAACTCTGTTGCAGATGACACCACTTCACCCACACTAAGATTTTTTGCAGGAGTAAAGAAAGAATAAGCCAAAACATTCTTAGGCGCATATTTTATTACATGTAAAGAATCCTGCATTTCAACTATACTGAACAGTTCACCTTTAGTTTGTTTGTCTGCTACGTCCTTCATTTTGGCCTCGTTTGCAGCCGGTACCACTATGAAAGAATAAGACTTCTTCTCAGGTTTCACTCCATGATTGATATAAGCCTTTGCCGCCACCTCTGTTGCAGGTTTAGCTGCAAGTCCTTCAGACGATGGAGTCTGCTGTTTATCATATACAATGTTTATCTCATCATGTCCTGCCGGAACGAAATAACCGGTAGAAACCGGATTTATCACAGTCAGAGCCTCAGCCGACGGAATTCTCATCTTCTCTCCGTTACCCATTGTCTTTCCATTTACCACAAGTTTATTATAGTTCTTCGATATAATGGTCTGGAACAGGTTAGTAGCAGTAATCATATTATCCGCATAAGTTCCTTTTGCAGAAATGCCATTACCGATGCTGAACAACATTCCGTCTATAGCAAGTACAGACTTACAGAAAGTAAGATTAGTCGGAACAAATCTCTGACTTCCCCAATTATCACCCTGATCAAAGGCAGCAGCATACAGTCCGTATGCCTTGTTTGACACAGCTCCCGCAAAATTAGTAGTTTTAGCTTTCTGGTCGAACCTGTCCTTATCATTCTTATAAGGCATCATCTCGGCCCAATCCGTATAATGCACAGTAGTACTTCCCGGCATCATATTCCAATCCCATCCGGCACCTTTATTCTCATATTTCGAAGGATAGCCGGTAGGTTCCAATCCACCCTCATACAGCACCTCCAATGTGCCATGTCCCTGATACCTGCCAAAACGGTTTGTCTTGTTATATATTTCACCTGTCCAAAGCATAGCGGTAGGACATCTCATAACAGCCACCCATCCCGGTTGGCGATAAACACCTGCAGCACTGTAGTTATACTGGTAGAAACCGTTTGCATCCTTTGCCGGTACATTATATTTATTAGTCTTAAAGAAATAGTTATAATAAGCGGCCAAATCCATATCATCCGTACCCATAACATCACTTCCTATTTCAATAAGCTGTTCAAACAGTTTCTGCGTGAAAGGCACTTCTATATTATAGAAAGGATGACGTCCTGCCATACTGTTCGCATAAATACGGTTTTTGTCACTATCAGAACATACAGCTGTCATATAAATTGTAACAATGGCATTCTTCAGCCTCTCGTACGACTTATTGTCTATCTTCAGTGATGTTCCCTTGAACCTGTAGAAATATTCCACCCAAGTTCTGTACGAATACATATATCCGTTATAATGTGCATTATGATGGAATCCCGTACCGTCCGGCTTCAATATATCCTTGTTGCCTACATTATAACGTGTACACACTCTTAGGAATCCGGACAGCAACTGCAAATCCTGTACAGCCTGCTGGTCATCCGGATTGGCAATGGCAAGATTGAACACGTACGGCACAATATTGAATATATAGTCCGAACTTATCCAGTTCATAATAGCTTTGTCACCCTGACGGATAATGTCAACCTCCAGCAACTTCTGCACGGCAGCAATAACCTTAGCCTTGCGTACATCGTCCAACACAGGAATAGCACTCATAAAGTCTGTAGGAATCTTTCTCACATCACTATAATTGCTATACACCAGCTTTGGCATTCTCAGGAAGAAATTATGTGTAAACAGATAGTCCAAGTACAAGTCCAAATCCGCCTTTCCTGACTTGCCTAACGTCAATGCGCCATACGACAGAACTCTGACGTTTTTTGCGACATCCCTCAAATGCTCTATTTTCACTTCTTCTCCCCACAAATCAGCACCTGTAGCCGTATAATCACCAGTACGTTGAATCATAAGCATCTTAAGTGCCATCTGTGCAGATTTCAATTCACTTGCAGAAGCCTTAGGTTCGGCCAATTTATATTTTTTTCTGAACTCCTGCAGTTCCTTCAGTTTAGCTTCATCAATGCTTTGAGTTATTGTTTGTACATCATTAGTTTCCGGTGTCACGCCCACATTCGCATAGGCATTAGGCAACACCGCCCCAAACAATAATAAAATACCAATGTTTCTTTTCAGTTTCATGATATTAAGTTTAAAAATTATTTTTCAATATACACCATGTTCCACCTCTATCAGCACCTTATCGTGGAAGAAAGTTTTTCTACGACATTTCTACGACATTTTCTACGACATTTCTACGACATCAGCTAAATGGTTATTTCAATTCCATTAACCATGACGGTACACTACCCAAACGTTTCTGCAACTGGGCCTCATAAAGCGACTCCGGCAACACTGGTACACCGTTGTTTTCGTCCAACTTCACCTGATCATCCACAAAGTTAACAGGTTCTCCATGGAAACCAACAATTATAGGAGGTAAAATTTTCCAATATTTCCATCCGTCCCTCCACCAGTCGAACTCGCCGCCGGACGGGAGGTTACCGTTGCCTCCAATCTTCGTATTGGTGGAATACATGTTCCAGATAGTGAGGTCGTTCAGATGGTTAGGCACCTGGTCGGCATCACCGCCTTGCCTGGACTGGACGAATCCACCCTTGCACATGTCTATCAGCGTGGCCCTCGGCTGTGTGGCATGAGCCTCGAAACAAGCGTCGTCGCCCCAATATACGTTCCAAATCACGGCACCCATGCTCGGTTTCGACACTCCGCACGCATGATACTGCCCCGCCCCGTCTTGCACGGAAGAAAGGTTGTCGGCCAGCGGCCCTTTCGTCCTGTCGGTCACCTTGCCTATGAACACACGGCTTGAGCCTTGAGAACGTATTGCGGCATGTCCCCTGTTGCCAAGGATATTGATGTCGTAAACGGACACGTTGGCGCTTGATATGATGGAAGCGGCCTCGCTCACGTCCTTAAAGTCAACGCGCCGCATCCACGAATTGACCATACGCATGAAGTTCACGGGCTTATATGCGCCGTCGTCATTCCATCCACGGTGATGCTCGAAGTCGGCCACGGCATGGCCTACGAACGTCAAATCCTCAATACCTACATTCTCGTAATACGAATACTTCATCAGCATCCAGTCATAGTCAGCATCGACTTCGTGCATGATAGGTTCCTTGAAAGTTATGGTATTGCCGCTTATCGAGGTTATCATATGGAAGTCTTCCACTTGCACGCCTTCCTTAACGATATTAAGACCGTTCTCGGCATCACTATTAATATCTTTCAATTCATACGGTAAAAGTTCCGCAAGAACTATGTCCGGATTGTTGTCGTGGAGATACAGGCACACGTATTCGCCCTCTGAGAAAAGTCGCGGATTTGCCACCTGCACGCTATACGTACCTTTTGCCGCGTCGCCCGTTACGTCAGATATTCTTGTCATGTCATAGTTGCCATCTTTAACAGGCAGGAACGCGTTATGACGTATCGAAATCATCACCGGCGACGAATACATTGCATCGTTGTTGGGCAAGTTCGGGGTGTCCATTATGAGGCGGGTCTTGTCCCTGCCGGCACCCTTTATTATCACGTTCCCCCCGAAAATGTCTATGCTATGGCTAGTGTTATTGCCTTTGGCGTCAGTATCTCCCGTGGTTTTACCATTCGTAACGGTATTGTCATCATCATTATGAAGCACATAATCCCCCTCCGGGAAATATATCAACACTTTGGCATTGGCGTTTCCGGACCGCTGGTCGAGTTTGTATTTCGCAAGTATCTTCTTCAGGGCATCCCTTGCATAATTCGAGCCCGGAGTCATATATTTAGTGATATTCTCTTCCTCGAATCCCCATGCCCTACCGTCCGGGGGTGCCGTCTCGCCATGCTTGTATCCGGCATACGAGAAGTCGAGCAGCATGTTGTCTTCCGCCCCAACAAGGAACTTGTTCCATGCTAAGGTGGTTTCCATAGGCCTAACCTTAAGGGTGAAAGACGCTCCGCCCGTTTTCAGAGTCACTGTCTGCTCGGACATGTCCTGCGACAGCTTAGCCGAGGCGAACAGCGAATACGCTCCGTACTCGGCGCTCTCTATCTTTCCGACCGTCTGGTCGCTAAGCCTCAACCATGAGTTGCCGTCGAATGAATATTCCCAATAGCCGGTCACGTTAAGACGCATCTCCGGCGCAGTGCCGCCCTTGGCGGAAACGGTGTTACCCTTGCCGTCGAGCAACGGTGACACCTCGCCGAAATAGTCGCATATCCAGTTGCCGTCGGCATCGATGCCAGGCAATGGAATGGTGCGCATCTTGGTATAGTTGGCTGCATCATAGACGGTGGCGACAAGGTCGTTTGAGAACAGCATTGAGGTGTTCTTAGTCCGTTCGTCCGTCCATGTGGTTTTGACTTCAAGACCGCCTTGCACCAACGCGCTTATTATACGTGCGTCGTTGTTCATATAGTCCACCTTGTCTTGGTACAGTGTCTGCACGTCACCTTCCGTGGTCTCAATGTCGTTTACTGTATCGTCTTTGCACCCGATGGCAAGAGCCATGAAGGCAAAGACCAATGCCGTACGACTGGTAAGAAACAATATGTTCTTGTTCATAACCGTAATGTTTAATATTATTTCAATGCGTTAAGCCATCCCGGGACATAGCCCAAACGGTTTCTTAACTGTGCTTCGTATAGCGATTCGGGTGTAACCATTGTTCCGGTGCTTTCTTCGTACGTATATTGCTTCGCGTCGTCTGTTCCCGCGTCCCAGGTTACGCTCGCTCCATGCACTCCTACTAATATGGGCGGATATATCTTCCACCAGACAGAGCCCGCGTCCCACCATTTGAAACCGCTGCTCCAGTTATCACCCTTCTCGTCCGTAGTGCCTGTAACGTACAGGTTCCATATAGTGAGGTCTCTCAGATGGTTGGGAGCCTCGTTCTCGGCTCCGCCGGCATGATAGCGCACCAAGCCGCCCCGGCAATTGTCGAACAATGTGGCTCTCGGCTGCGTGGCGTGCGACTCGAAGCAGGCGTCCTGACCCCAGTTGGTGTTCCATACCACGGTGCCTATGCTTGGCTTGGACACTCCGCAGCCGTGCCACTGCCCGTTGCCACGCGTGTCGGAACTTACGTCGGTAACCTTTCCGATGAATATCCTTGTGGACTCCTGCGCACGCACGGCGGAGTGTCCGCGCTTACCGTCGATGGTGATATTGTATGCCGAACAGAAGGCCGACTGGTCGAAAGTGGCAGCCTCGCTGACGCTCGTGAACTTCACATTTCTTATCCACGAGTTAACGCATCGCATGAACAGCACCGGTTTGTAAGACGAATCGTACATCCAGGGGGAAAGCGAACCGGCAGGAGCTTCTTCCGCATGATGGTAGTAAGGCGTAGGGGCATCACCAACGAATGACAAATCCTCCACGCCTATGTTCTCGAAGCATTTATACTGCCTCAACTCCCAACCGTCGTTATAATTGCCTGCCGTAGCTATATTGATGTCGCTCATTATCGGGTCGTAGAAAGTAACGCTCGTGGCGGACGCGGACTTCACTTTATGGAATTCCATTATCCTTATTCCGTTGCTGTCCTCGTTATTATCTGATACTCCCGGAGCTTTCGTTATGCTCCAATTGTTTGTCTTTTGACTATATATCGGCCCAAGCTCAGCCTTCAATGCATCATCATTGTTACTCCTTAGTCTCAACTGCACCCAGTCGCCCACTTTTACTCCACTGAAACTGCCTTCCACCGTGAAGTCACCTTTCTTGGCATTCTCGGTTATGTTTCCAAGGCTTTGGGAATTATCCGTATTGCGTGGGCTTTGCGTATGACCCATGGTAATCATTGCTCCGGTGGTGCTTTCACTCGTGCCGATATGGCTCGTCATCTTCAGTATTGTCTTGTCCGGACCGTCGCCTTTTATCACGAAATTACCGCCTATAATCTGCCAAGGCTTGTCAGTAGTTTCTTGCAACACATACTCGCCTGCCGGGAAATACACTACTATACGCGCATTTGCGTTTGAGACACCTGGCGTTGTTTTCCGTATCAGCTTGTTGTCGTCAAGTATTTTCTCGAAAGCCGCTTTTGCGGAAAGACCGTTCTGCTCCATAATTTTTCTTACATTGTAAACCGTATATCCCAAAACCATGCCGTCCGCCGGTGCGGTTTCGCCATAGTTATATCCGGCGTATGAATAATCAAGCAGTACGTTACCGGTGGCTCCAGACAAAAAGTTCTGCCACGCTTGGGCAGAACCTTCATTTAATGTTGCATTTAATAGTTTCACGGGGATTGTCACCGCCCTGCAATATCCTTCTTTGGAGAATATCTTCAGGACTAACGTATAATCATACTCCTTGTCGAGGGCGTTCGTCTGTGGAGCGGTGACTGTCATTTTCGATTCTTCGACCTTGATTTTCCAGTCGAGGGTTTCAATCACTATCTTCTCCACCCTTTCGCCCTGGGTTATGGTGAATTCCTTAGTTTCGCCCAATGAGAAAGAAGGCGGGTTTTCGCCGGTAGTCACTTCCAGACTCAAGCCTTCGAAGAGGGGCACCGAGACTTTGCCGTCCGCCCATTCAAGCTCTATCACATCACCGCTTACTTTGACATCCGTAAAGATGCTGCTGAAAGCCTTGTCGGGGTTGGCAGGGCCTATACCGCCTGTCCATGTCTCGCCGTCGTAGGTATATTCCCAATAGCCGTTCTTATTTACACGGAACTGCGGGGTTACGCCGTCTATCGTCGCGCTCACCGGCTCATCGCCATTAAGCAAAGGTGAGAAATCCTCGTCGCCCGGATATTTGTAACACCATATGCCGTCGCGTATCTCTATCAGAGGCATGTCCTCGTCCGTCACCTGTCCGCTATATACGTTCACGTTGAACGATTCGCCGTTGCTCAGCTCAAGCACGTAGTCGCCGTCGGCAGCCTGAGTATAGCCCACCACCATGTATTTGCCATTGTACAAGCCCTGGTAGTTTACTATCGCCTCATTTATCTGCGGCAACTGCGCCTCAATCTTATCCAAGCGTGCATTGAGGTCGTCAATGTCGCTCTGGATATCATCCCTGTCGCTGCACGATGATAGTGCAGCGAGGGAGATTATACTTAATATTAAATATTTCAGTTTTTTCATGGCTCAATAGTTTTATTCAAATTTTGCACCACAATTTGCATAGGTAGAATTAGGAATGAATGTAACACTTTCCACATCGAATGTTCCGCCAGTAAACGGATCATCTGATACCACATTCAAGGTGCCGGCATTATCCCATACTCCAGACGCTCCACCACTTGAGTAGAACAACTGCCATCCTTTGTTTTCACCTTTATATGCGATATTATTTTCATTCACTCCTGAAGAAACCTTATCATTATTAGTTGTACGGAATACTATGTAATTATTACTTGCTCCAGTATTCCCTGAGTAGAAAATATTATTCTTCAACGAAACTGTTGTAATTTTGTTAGCATAAACCATAGCTGTGGTTTCAGTACCTACATTAATAAATGAATTGTTCTCAATATTGATTTCAGTCAAAGTAGCTTTCTGGCCATTAAATAATTTAAACTTCTGAACCAAACCGCTTGCGTCATTACAATAGAATATGTTGTTCTTTATAGTTACTTTAGAATAAGTAGATTCGCTATTACCTAAAGAAATAAGATATTGCTGACTCGAACCGGAACCATAAGACACTTTACAATTCTCCATCTTAAAGTCACTTATACTTCTTCCAGTCGTTGATATATAAGTCAATGCCTGTCCACTCGGTTCAATTATATCAGAATTGTAGATCGAAACAGTGCCAAAAGCGTTATCACCATTCTGAGCAAAGAAGTAGGTAGCTTTATCAGTATACACTTTAGTTAAATCAAGATCCATGTTATAAACCAAGAATAAGCCATTTTCTGCATCATTTTTAAGTTTCACCTGTTTAGTAGGAACAAACTTACTCTTCTTTTGTGAATTGTTTCCAATAAGTATCAAATTATCGAAGTTTCCAGTATATGTATAATCAAGATTTTCAATATCCGGCTCTATGAAATAAACCTTTGTTTCTCCATCAAAAGTCATATCATTACTCGTTATGAGTTTAGCATCACCATATGTTTCTTTATTGATCTTATGGCCGTCTATCTCAATAGTCTCTCCAGTATCATACAATGTATAATAACTATCAATAACCACTTCGCCTTCTACCTTTATCTGGTCGATAGCCCACATTGCACCCTTATTTACCTGAAGTGTCAGGTCGGTACTGTTATCAGCTGTGGCACGTGAAGCAGCTGCGGATTGAGCAGGAGCAGTAAGAGTAATAGTAGCTTCACCGTCAACAGGTTCAGAGAGCTGTGCGATCCATCCGGCAGGAGCAGTTACGAAATAGCTTTCTCCCGTAATCTTTACAGGAATTTTAACTTCTGCTCCATAACCTACTGTCAATACTCCGTCCTTAAATCCTTCGAGGTCGGTTGTTACTATCTCTGCTACAAGGTCTTCTACTATTGGAAGTAAATAAGATTTGCTATCCTCACTCAAAGTCACCTTCAAGAAACCGTCTGCTATCTCAACTGCAGAGAAGAAAGTATCGCCCTGAGCTGCTCCAACTTCAGAAGCCTCTGCCTTTACAGAGTTGCCTTCAGCATCTTTCACTTGCTCAGCAGCATTTGGGCCATCACCATCATAGTCCACCATCCAGTAGCCATCTTCGCTTACAGAGAATTGAGGTATAGCAGCATCCTTGCCGGTAGCGGGCACGTTGGTATCAGTGCCGTTCACTACCCAAGTATTGTCTGTTTCGTCGATAGTGATTGTCGGAGTATTAGCCACACCGTTCTCGCCCTGGTAGAGGGTAAGTTCCTGTCCGTCGCTCAACACTAATTTATATTCTTTCTTGGTCTCGTCGTAAGTGCACGACTGTATAGTCTTATTACCATCTATGAGCACCTGCAGTACGTTCATATTTTCGTTAATAGCGCTGACCTGCGCTTCGAGGCTCTCCACGCGGTTTTTCAATTCGTCAACGTCATTGCGCAAGTCGTCCGTGTCGCATCCTGTCACGGCAAGAGCCACAAGCAAGCATGGCATTAAAAATTTAAAGGTCTTCATAATATTCATTATTTAGTTACGTTATTTTACATTAATAAGCATTGTTATAATTCTGGAATCTTCTTCTTTATAGTTGGCGTTGTTCAGCACGAATACCGCCTTATACGTGCCCGGCTCGGTGTATGTGTATTCATACTCCCCAAGGCGGTTTGCGATATTCTTAATCGGGGTGCCGGTGTCGGGAGTGGTCTTGTTCACCACTAAATAATCAGACACTAACCATGAAGGATGCAGAGATTTCCCACTGCCTGTACTGTGTACAAAGAAAGCGTTGTTCGAAGAAACCTGATTAAGAATCCACATTCCTTCCGTATTGTTATTAACCGAACCATACCACATGGCACTCTCTATCAGATTGCCGGACTCATCATAGAAACCCTGATTTTTCTTAAGGTTTGTTTCGTCTATCGACGCGTTTTCAAGGTCAGCTGCCCACAAGTTGACCGGAGTCAGCCCCATGTCGGCAGGAGAGATTTCCACCTCGGAGCCGTTGGTCAGCGTATTAACTATCTTGAAATCTGTAAATTCCACGCGCAACTGCGCCGTTTTATCCTTATCGACTTCGGTAGGATGATAATGCACAGCAAATGTCACGTTCTTACCCAAGAAAGGCATGAGATCGATGCTGAATGGCTTTGCTTTCTCCAACCTGGTAACAGGCAAATCCGCCTGTGGTACCAACTCCTGCCATTCGGCAAACTCCGCAAGCAAATTGCAGTCAGCCTCAAAATCACTCTTGTCAAGTCCGGGGAATGTATCCAAGTTATAATAAACGGAAAACGAGTTAGCGTTCCTCGCCGCATTTCCCCACTGTACATTAAGGTTAAACGACAATACAGACGACTTTATTTGCGACTGGTCTATCTGTATCCTGTTGCGGAAATCGTAGTTATGGTCCAACTCGCCGCTGTAAAAAGTTATATTGTCCGGCTCTCCTTCTATGCTGAACCGCACGGGTGTGTTGCGCTGCACGGTAATCACGTTATTATCCACAGTCACCCCCTCGTCGGATTGGGCTATAATGTTTATATCCTCAAGCGGATTGGAAAGGTCCGTACAAGAGAAGGCAAACATGGCAGCCATCGCTATTGTAAATAATCTATATGCTTTCATTTTGTCAATTGAATATTTAAAAAAGTTAAAAGCGTCCTAAGTCTTTAGGTTCATTATCTGTCGAATTACCAACCCGGATTGTTTTCCGTTATCTTCTTGTTAACAGCCATTTCCTGATCCGGTATAGGGAAGTAATTGTACGCCTCCGTCACACGGAAATAGTTTGTGATAGGATTGACGGTTATCTGTTTCCATTCTTTGGTATCAGTATATATCGCCGGAATCTCGTTCATGTTCTTTACCAACTCACCCCAACGGATAAGGTCGTAACGGCGGATTAGCTCGAAGCAAAGCTCCATGGCTCTTTCGTCTTTCACAGCCTGACGGAACGACTCCTGATCAAGTCCGTCCTCAAGCTTCGCGAGACCTGCCCTGACGCGAACCTCGTCGATACAGTCCTTAGCCAACTGCGTAGGTCCTCCGTTTGCCTCGTTCTCCGCCTCGGCAATCATCAGCAGAACGTCGGAGTATCTTATCAACGGGAAGTTGATTGACGTATAGGTCTTGCCTTTCTTGTCGGCCTCGTATTCGCGACGGAACTTAGCGCAAGCCAGACCTTTGTCTTGGTTGTAAGCTTCAGCAGTATTTTCAAAATCGCCTACATTCTCGCCGGTGTTTTCACCGTATGAATACGTACCCCTACCCCAGTTGTTGAAAGTGGTGAGGATGGTACTCATAGTGCCTTGACGGAACTGGCGTCCGGTAACTCCTGTCTTATTACCTCCCGCTTCCATATATTTGAACTGCGCAAGGTTCCAATAGAAACGCTCAAGATCGCCGTTGTCTGCATACAAATCATACAGCTTAGGAGTAGCGAATATCTGTTCGTAAGAATATCCCGGGTCGAGCTTGCCTACCAAAGACTCATCGTTAGACAAGTCGGGACCGGCAAGTCCGCAAGTGTTGCCCCAGCGTCCTTCTGTACGTGTGTCGGAAGTACCGTTTCCGGCGAACTCAACTTCCCAGATGCTCTCGTTGGCGGTGGTATTATATTCATTCGCGCAATAGTCGATGAACACATCCCAATAGTTAGGAGCAAGTCCGTGGAAATTCTCGTTTCTTACCATCTGGGCATACCTGCTGGCTTCGGAGAAGTAAGTTGTCAGTTCGTCTTGAGTAGCCTGACGGTTCTGGCGGTAATGCTCTCCGGCTCTGTAGAGATATACTCTCGCAATCATAGCCCATGCGGCGGAACGTGACACCCTGCCCACATTGTCCTTGCCAAGCTCGGCAGCCGACAGCAGTCCGCCCACTTCAGGGTCGGCGGCGTCGGACATTTCCTTAATGATGAAATCGTAAATGGTCTGGCGGTCAGTACGCTCAAGGTCAAGACCTACAACGGTATTCACCGACTCCGTGCGGAAAGGCACGTCGCCCCAGTTTTCAACAAGCGTGAAGTAATAAAACGCACGCAGGAAACGGGCTTCGGAAGTCAACTGCGCTCTCAGTTTGTCGTCCATATCAGGCACACGGTCGATGTTCTCCAGAAACATGTTTGCACGGTTTATGCCGGAATATAGTGTGTACCACAAGCCCGTGACAAGAGGGTCGGACGACACGGCATTGGCGCAAATAAGGCCCTTGTCCATCGGAGCACGCGTGCTGGCTCCGCCATAATTGGACAAATCATCACCTCCCGACAGGTGCAAATAGCTTTCCCCGTAAAACGAACCTTGCCCGAGAATGGCATATATACCCGTAAGGAAAGACTGGGCCTCCGTAGCATTATTGAAATACACTTCGGGGGTCAGCTTTGTTGGCTCCTTCTCCAAGAAGTTGCAAGAAACCGCCGTCAGCCCGAAAGCGAGTGTAAATATGGTATATTTCAAGATTTTCATATTCTTAATTTTTTCTATTTATTAAACATTATCAGAATGCAAGGTTGACACCAAAGCTGACTGAGAGAGACCTCGGATAAGATGAGAAGTCCAGTCCGGGAGTCAACGCACTGTTACGTACAGATACTTCAGGGTCGTAGCCGGAATAGCTTGTCCATGTCCACAAGTTCTGTGCAGCAAGATAGAGACGCACATTGCTTAGGCCGGCCTTGGCTATCATCGCCTTAGGGAAAGTGTATCCCAAAGTGGCTGTTTTCAGACGCAGGAACGAACCGTCTTCAATAATCCTTGAAGAGATTACCTTGTTGGAGCTGGAATTGGTGGCGCGAGGAATGTCGCTTTCCGGGTTTTCCGGTGTCCAGCGGTCGGCATAAGAGGCAAACTGGTTCAAGTCGCGCTTGCCATCGACATTCTCGAAGAACAGACGGTTGGCGTTCATGATATCGTTTCCGTACGACCACTGGAAGAATATGCTCAGGTCGAATCCCTTATAGGTGAAGTTATTGGTGAAACCACCAGTGTGTATAGGGAGGCCGCGACCGATAATGGTACGGTCGTTCGCATCGATTATACCATCATTGTTGATATCCTTGTACTTTGGCATACCTGGCTGCGTGTCAGCCTCGGACGTATAATGTGGAACATTGGCTTTCAGAGTATAAGAACTACCCGACTTGGTAAAATCATCGTACTTGTATGTTCCCTCATAGATGTAACCGTACATCATGCCCATAGGCTGTCCTACCTTGGCGATATAACTCGGCTGCGAGTTATACGTCTGGTCGAAAGTGACCGCTGTTGTCAGTGCCAACTGGTTCTCGGAAAGTTCGAGCACCTCGTTCTTATTGAACGCAATATTGAAGTCCGTAGTCCACTCGAAGTTCTTGGTCTTGACATTTACGGTGCTAAGGCTCAGCTCAAGACCGTCGTTGCGCACCTTACCGATATTCTTAGTAGCACTATAGAAACCGGCAGACAGCGGCAACGAAGCGTCGAGAAGCAGGTCGCGCGTGGTCTTGCGGTAAATATCGGCCGTGAAGTTAATTCTTTCCTTGAAGAAGCTCAAGTCAAGACCCACGTTCCACTGCTCAGTAGTCTCCCACTTCAAATCCTCGTTAGGCAATGATATAGGCACTACACCCACACTGGTAATATCATTGTTGAAAGGATAGGCTCCGCTCGGCACGCTGCCGTTGGAGACATAATCACCGATACGGTTTTTCAATACCTGCAACAGGGAGTAATAATCGTACTCTCCGATACGGTTGTTACCCGTCAAACCCCAGCTGGCGCGCAGCTTACCGGAATCGAGCACCTTCTTCAATGGTTTCATGAAATCTTCTTCCATAAAGTTCCATGCCAAAGAACCTGACGGGAAGTAACCGTACCTGTTCTTCTTGCTGAACTTGGAAGAACCGTCGGCACGGAACGAAGCCGTAGCATAATACTTGGACTTGTAGTTATAGTTCAAACGGGCGAGGTAAGACATCATCGACCATGAGCTTTTCAATGATTGCGACGACGACAATGTACCTTCCTGTAGTCCCGCCATACCCAATGACTCGTTAGGAAGCCTTATAGCTTTCACAAGGTAGTATTCGTAATCGGAATTCTGGAAAGTAACACCAGCCAAGGCGTTGAAGAAGTGTTTCTTATCGATATTGGTCTGGTAAGTAAGGGTATTTTCGTTCAACCACGTGAGACGCTCGTTGCGGACAATCTGCGCATTCACCTTGTCTGTTGACGTAGGACCACCGTAACGCGTATTGGAATTGTTGAACGTATCTTGCTTACGGGCGTCGTATGTATAACCTCCCGACACTTTCAGTTTCAAGCCTTTGATAAACTCGTATTCGGCGAAACCGTTAAGCTGCAAGTTGTTTATGTAGTTCTTGCGGTACTCTTCTTTCAACGAGCGGATAGGGTTGAAACGATAGTCGTTTGAACTATCGATAGCCTCGTCCATCACATCGTTAAGCAAAGATTCCATGGACTTGTTAGGATAAGTGATAGGACGGTAGCCCCATACGCTGTAGAACAAGTTGTTCATACCGCTGTATGAGTTTTCCGAAGGAGTAGAACCTGTCTGCACACTGCGCGAGTAGTTGGTTGTAAGGCTGATGTTCAGCTTATCTCGTTTAATAACGGTATTGGCGCGCATCTGGAAACGTTCATAACCGGAATTGAGCAACACTCCCTGCTGGTTATAATATGACGCGGACGCGTTGTATCGTATTCCCTCAGTACCGCCTGTGATGCGCAGGTTATGGTTATGCTGCCATGCAGTACGGAAGATCTCGTCCTGCCAGTCGTACTGGAAGATATCCTTATAGTCGTCAAGCGTCCATTGCTTGCCGTTATAGTTCATAAGGTAACCGCCGGAGTTGTTATAAACAGCCTGCGGATACATCTCCGCCTGCAACTTAACGAACTCGTAGGCATTCATCATAGGAATCTTGCGTGAGGCATTGTGCATGGTCACACTTCCGTCGTAAGTGATTTGCGGTTTTCCGATATTACCTTTCTTGGTAGTGATAATAACGACACCATTCGCGCCACGGGCACCATAGATGGCAGTGGCGGAAGCATCCTTCAAGATGTCGAGCGATTCGATATCGGCAGGGTTGATAGTGCTTGCCAAAGCGGCATCTTCGACAGGGAAACCGTCGATGACGTAAAGAGGCGAGTTGTCCTGAGTCAATGAGTTGTTACCACGGATTACGATGTTCATGGTTCCTCCCGGAGTACCTTCGCTGGATGTTACGTTAACTCCGGCCACACGTCCTCCCAATGTCTGATCGAAAGAACCGACAGGAGTATTAAGGATGTCGTCCATGTTCGCCTTGGCTACGGAACCTGTCAAGTCTTTCTTCTTTACTTCCTGGTAACCGACAACGACAACCTCCTCAAGCATCTCGGAGTCTTCTTTCAAGACGATAGACATCGGCTTCGTGATGTCCACCTTCACTTCCAACGTCTGGTATCCGATGTATGACACTTGAAGAACCGCGTTCTTGTCAGGTACCGACAAGGAGAACATACCGTCCATGTCTGTAATTGTACCCTGCGAAGTTCCTTTAACTAAGATACTGGCACCGATGACCTCCAATCCTGTGTCATCGATAACCTTCCCTCTGACGAGAGACTGCGCCACCGCTCCGGTGACGGCAATTAAGGTTAACAGTAAAATACTGAAAGCCCTCTTCCATTTCAAACAATCTTGGAATCCAGTTTTCATAAGATAAAATTACATTAAGTTTTATTTTTCAAGGTTTTATTCTGCAAATATATCAATAATAACATATGTACATTTGATAAAATAGTTCATGAATGGTACAAAATAATACAA
>JAHLFB010000270.1 GCA_018884025.1 Candidatus Phocaeicola faecipullorum | reverse complement strand
ATTCAACGGAAAGAAGAAGGCTGTTCTTCTGAAGATGGTGCCGTTTGTTGCGGAGAGGCTGCCCGATTATAAGGTTAAGGTGAATATCCTTGGAAGCGAGAAGTCGGAGATTCTCAGCAACGAAGAGTTCCTAAAGAAGTACGGTTCTTTGATTGAGGCGGGGTTCATGAAGTTCAATCTGAAGATTATCCTCAACAACACAGAAAAGAGGCTTGAGTGGCTGGAAAAGTATTATAAGCCCGGTGCTGCGTGTACGAAAGATACTCATGACTTCAAGAACATCCCGAACGTGAAAATGAAAATGGTTACCATTAAAGAGATCATGAAGAGATTAGACAACTATATAAAGAAAGGAGAGCCTAGTGATACTGATAACAAAAGCTCCGGGAAAAGAGCTGAATAAGATAATGGCACTGTTCGCTGAATCGGACATTGCTTTTGAGATAACGAACCAGCGCAATGGTTATCTGAAAATTATTATAGGGGAGGACGACGCGAAGAAGCCTATAGCCGTGAATTATATAGATATCGTTGCATCATTGGAAAACAAATGCTCTGTAATGAAAGCCATGTATGACAGGCTAGAGGCTTATTACAGCCAAAACCAAACGCTGAACTATACATTGGTCATCTCGATGCTGAACCTCGCTACAGAGTGCGGAAAACTCGTTGCAGTGCGGTTTTACGATGGGAAGCTGACCGTTCAAGATGAGTTTGGCAAGGAACTGGTCATTCATGAGGTGTCTTCTGAATTTGGACAGTGGTATGTATCGGCGAAAGACCCTGAATCTATCGAAGAGAAGGAATATACGATACCGTTATTCAATACGCCTGAGACTATTATTTTGGGTGTAATGAAAAACATCACACGTTATTTCTGATAACTATGATTATCGACATCACTGAAAAATGCCATGAGGAATGCCCTCATTGCATGAATGACGCAAAGCCTGACGGTGCTTCCATGGAAAGAGGCACTTTTATCAGTGCTATCCGTTTCGGGGTTTACGGGGCTTGTCCTGTCTATCTGATAGGCGGAGGCGAGCCTACGGAACATCCTGAGTTCTATGATTTCATGTTCGTGCTGAACGAACTACTGGAAGAGGAACGGAAGGAGAATCCGATATGGAGCGAGTTTAATAATGACCCTGAAAAGAAGGCACCCTATTTCACTGTCCTGTCAAACGGGACGTGGATAACGGACAAGAAAAAGACAGAACAGGTAAAGAAGGTACTTGCCATGAAGCACTGTATGAAGATGCAGGTCACATCCGTGCCGTTATATTATAAATCATATCCGATAATCAACGAACATCGAAAAGAGATTGAGGATATTATAGGGATACCTATATGCGTACAGATAGAGCAGATGCAAGATCTGGGCAGGGCAAGCGGGATGAAGTATATGAGACTTGTAGAAAAAGCCAAGTCACCTTCATGCACAAACCCGTGCCTGTTTACACGGCAAAGCAAGAATCTTGTGCATATGTTTCTGCAATCCATGATGTATGGGAAGCTATGTTTCCCTGTAATAGACATACACGGGAATATACACATGTCTGAATCTGTCTGTTGCCCGGATATAGGATACAACATAAACGATACGCATCCGGATAACATTTTCAAGGCTATGCAAGAGTTCAAACCGTGCGGAAGATGCTTCTCTTATAAGAAGCTGTTTCTGAAAGAAAATGAAAAATACAAAGAAATTTTAGGACTATGAATGAACAAGAATTGATTATTTTAGCTGCATCGAATATCTTTGCAGCTGAATACGCCAGGCGTTGGGATGAATATACAAGAAGCGGAGACCTTCCGACAGAGAAGGCAATGATGCTGAATGCCATACGTCTGGCTAAGCAATTAGTGAAACGTGCTAAAGAAGAAGAATGAGGAGAACAAGCAAGACGACTGTGGACCTACTGGATACGGATAATATCCTCCGTATATACCAGGAGCTATGCGATTCTTTGATTGAACGTATCAAGGAACGCATAGGTGAGGACGAATTTGTTATTGACGGTGAAGGCCTTCTTTCTGTCTACGAAACAAAAGACGGAAAGATTTCATACGCACGTATTGTCAGTATACGTAATAGCAACGGTGACCTGAGTTTCAGGTTTAAGAACGGGAATGTCCTCTTCTGGATATCGGAATCATATTTTTGCCATATATTCCAGTCAGTTCCTCTTCTTTGCGACGTCTTAAATATTGTAGAATATGGAAGAAGAAGGAATTAAAAATGATTTTAGAGACGGTAAACTTCGGTGGGACCTGTTACCGCTTGACGTGATTGAGAAGGTTGTAGAAATCTACACTTTCGGCGCTAAGAAATACAAGGAAAACTCATGGCAGAATCTTCCCGATGGATATCAGCGCTATAAGGCTGCTTTGTTCAGGCATATTACCGCCTATGAGAAAGGCGAGGTATATGATAATGAAAGCGGATGTATGCACTTGGCTCATGCGGCATGGAACGCTATTGCTATGCTGTACTTTGGTATGAGGGCAGAGACAGATTCGGATATTGAAGAAGCCATTAAATATCTTAAAGAATCAATGGTAACTGATGATAATCAGGATTCTAATGCTAATAAAGCTAATAAAGCGGAACCAGACGGATTCCTGTTATCAGAACCGCAGATACTATAAATCTTGGATAATGTGGACGACACTTCGTGTGTTCTGAATATCAATCATAATCATGATTAAGGGCTGAATAACATCAGTCCTTTTTCATTTTTCATTTTAAAAAGAATTATCGTGAACTATATAATTGTAATGGACTATTCTACTGGAAGCCTTATCAAGATAAAGCTGACAGAGGAGGAAAAGAAAGAGTTTGCGGCTACGGATGATTCTGAAGCGTTCGTTGATGAGTTGAGTGTAAAATATGGATTCAGAATGCAAGACAGCTATTGGATGTCCGTTGACGTTTTGCAGGAGTATAATTATAATCTCTAATAGCCATGGCCAACATTTGTTGTATAGATATTGTTATTCTTGGAGAAAGGAAAGACCTTGATTTTTTGAATGACAAGTTTAATCCGGATATCTCTGAAACAGAATTCCTAAAAACTATAGGCGTAAAGGAAAATCTTGACGATTACGAACTGAGAGGATATATAGACTGCTGCGAGTATGATGAAGACCAGGATGCGTTAAAGATGTATATATGCCATGCATGGTCTCCATGTTACGACTTTATAGATCTTATCAGAAGCCGGCTTGACGTAACCATATACTATTATGCTGAGGAGTTTAATTGTGAAATAGTGGAAACGAATGACTTTGAAGGCGAATGGTTCCCACAACGGTATGTAATAAACTCTGACCTGCTTGATGAATACATTTATATCGACGATAACAAAGAGTTGTCTAAAGTCTTGAAAAAAGAGTTCAATATAGACATTTCTGAAAAAGACTTAAATTTGGAAGGAAAACTCAATGAGGTTGAGGAAAAGCTCAATACCTTTGCCGAAGAGAAAGGAGGCTTTATCAGTCTCTATAAAGTCAAGTTAGAAGCATGAGAAGGATAATATTGAACAAAGCTTTTAAGGGGTGTAAGAAATTAGAGGCGGACATAATGCTCAAAGACCGGTTTATAGCTACTGTTGTCTATAACCGCAACCCGATATTCCCGGTAGATATCAATACAATCGAGAGGCTGGTAATAGAGAAACTTCCAAGCCTAAAAGGCAAGAGTTTCGAGATTTGTTTTGTCGATTAGATGTTCTACAACATATTTAAACGGTAAGGAAAGTTAAAGTCTTATTGAATGGTTTATTTTATAGGTTTTTTAAGTATCTTCGAAAAGTCTTAATGACTTTTTGTTTAAAAGATCCGATTGAGGGCACAGAAAACGTGTCCTCTTTTAGTTAAAACCTGTAATTATATGCCGTTTAATTTTGAACTTTACATCCCTTACAAGCCGAAAGGAATGAGGGACAGCAGAGGGCGCCTGCTGAAGGGAAACACGCTCGCAAAAGGTAACACATGGGACAAGGTGTACGACGAAGAGACCGCAAAGAGGCAACGTGAACGCGCAGCCGAGATGTGCAGGAATTTTCCGAGAGACCGTCCCAGAAGGCACAGGAAAGTGATTTGCGAGGGGATTATCTATAATTCTATTGCAGACGCTTCAAGAGAGCTTTTCGGGAGTGCCGTGTATGTCTCTATCATTTCAAAATGTTGCAGAGGATTGAGGAAACGGGTGAAAGGCAAGACATTTGAGTATTTCTATGAAAACGATGAGCTATGAAAAGAAACGAATTGGTCATACCTAAAGAGATTTGGAAAAACAACTATATGAGCATTGCACGCCATTATGGAGGCATGAAAGTTAAAGGAAGGCCCTACTCAATCGTGAACAAAAACGGTATCACCGTTGCTGAATTGTCTGACCCGAACAGTGAGCATTATAATTGGAACAGCAAATACGCTATAGAACCGGGAGAGACGCAGGATTTGGTATTTGACGAACTGATACCTTTTTATAAAAAATTTGGCAGGGAAAAGCTGTTGGAACTTCTTGATGAAGGGAAGACGATTGATCTATCGAATAATATGAACTATATTTAATTTATTTGAATTTATAGTATAGTTTATATCCTGAATGATTCAGGTGGTAGATTAGCCTAAGCAATACGGATTTACGGGTTATTTCTGTTGCGCTACGTTATCAAGGAATATATAGTTACCTTGGGATATTTATCCAAGTTCCAAGCTCTAAGGTTTAGGATTAAAAGTCCTGATATTCAGGGACGGTGTTTTAAACATACAAAACCCTTGACAACATTGGCGATGGGTACTTACAGGATTCGTCCTGACTTACTTTGAATAAAAGTTTAATTATGGTAGTATACGTACAAGATATAAATGGAAAACCTCTTATGCCAACCAAAAGGTTTGGTTGGGTAAGGCGTTCTCTGCGTGATGGTAAGGCCGTCGTCGTAGAGAGATGTCCGTTTGTCATTCGCTTAACATATGCTACTACTAACTATACCCAACCTATTACGCTTGGTGTTGATGCAGGAACTATTCACGTGGGATTGTCGGCTACATCTGCAAAAGAAGAATTATTTGCAGAAGAAGTTGTATTAAGAAAAGATATCGTAGATTTAATTTCATCAAGAAGGGAGACAAGAAGAACAAGAAGGAATAGATTGAGATACAGGAAACAAAGATTCTCGAATAGAAAAATAAACAAAGGATGGCTCGCACCGTCCGTAAGGCAACGAATTGATGCGCATTTGAAGGCTATCGAAGACGTGTACTTTATTTTACCGATTACCAAAATCATAATTGAGGTAGCCCAATTTGATACTCAAAAGATTAAGAATCCTGATATATCAGGAACTGAGTATCAGCAGGGTGAACAACTAGGTTTTTGGAATGTAAGAGAATATGTTTTAGCCCGTGACGGTCATAGATGTCAATGCTGCAAAGGTAAATCTGGCGATAAAATACTTAATGTGCATCATATTGAATCACGGAAGACTGGCGGTAATTCACCGGACAATCTGATAACGCTTTGTGAAACTTGTCATAAGGCTTATCATCAGGGAAAGGTTTGCCTTAAAATAAAACGTACAAAATCTCTTCGTGACGCAGCTGTTATGGGCATAATGAAATGGAGACTTTATGATGAACTAAAATTAAGATATCCTGATGTGTCTATGACATTTGGTTATATAACCAAATACAATAGGATACGAAATAATATTGAAAAGTCTCATATTTCTGATGCATTTGTCATCTCAAAGAATTTTAAAGCGAAGATGCTATCCTATTATTATTTGGTTAGAAAAACCCGTAGGCATAATCGTCAGATTCATAAAGCTAAAATTATGAAAGGCGGAAAAAAGAAGATGAATCAAGCTTCGTTTGAAGTTAAGGGATTTAGGCTATTTGATAGAGTTTTTTATAATGGAAAAATTATGTTTGTGACAAACAGGAGGTCTTCGGGATACTTTGCTATTCGGGATATTAATTATAAGAATCAAATTGAACTAAATTATAAGAAATTGAATTTGAATAGATGTAAACGAAATATGATTCAATTATTAATAAAATGATTAACATGAATAATTTTCATAACAATGAGAATCAAGGTTGTTGCCTTATTACTGAAGAACATTTTCAATTATATCCCACAGTGGATATCCGTGTTAAGAAACTGGATGAAAAGGCTATCATTCCGCAGTACACCACTTGGGTGGACAAGGACAGAAAGATTCCGTCCGCAATAGGCATGGACATTACGGCTATCGACATGCGTTACGACACGGAACATGACTATTTTGAGTATCATACAGGGCTTGCTTTTGACTTGCCTGTAGGCTACGGAATGATGATTGCTCCGAGAAGCTCTATCCGTAACCAAGAAGCTGTGATGTGTAATCCGCCGGGATGGCTTGACACAGGCTATAATGACGAGTTGCTGGTATGCTTCAAGAGCCGGATAAGTGCCAAAGTCGCTAATGCCATAAACGCTCTGATAGACATGGAGCGCGAAAGGGGAGGAGGCCCGGCACATGCACTTTCTCTCGCTAATCTATGTAACAACTACATTAATTTTACGCCTCCATACCAACTGTTCCAGCGTTGCGCACAGATTATCATTTTTCCGTATCCGTTTGTCAATATGATTGAAGTGAATGAATTCGAGAAGCATGATTACCAAAGAGGCGGATTCGGACACACAGGAAAGTGATGCATTATTTGCCATAAATCTCCTATTAAGGCTGTTCACTCAGCCTTTTTTTTATTCTAATTATAAAGCTATGGAACTAAAGCAAATAATAGAGGAACTGAAGAAGATAGATGACGGTTCCGTGAAAATCAATACCAAGTGCAAGACGTACAGTATTCCCGACCTTGACAAGGCAAA
>JAHLFB010000269.1 GCA_018884025.1 Candidatus Phocaeicola faecipullorum | reverse complement strand
GTCTCCCTTTTTTATTTTGTATTGCCGGATGACCCGAAGCCCGGCTACCACCGCCTTCCTCCGCCCTTTCCGCTACGCTCCAAGGACGGAGGAAGGCGGTGGCGGAGTTGTACTTCTAACTTGACGGTGGGAAATATTAAAAAGTTATACTAATTATCATAGCTAAAATATAAATGAAATATCACTAAAAAAATCATGAAATATTTTGGTAATTTGAAAAAACTTCATACCTTTGCATCCGCAATCGAGAGATAATACCTCGACAACATCGGTTAATCCGATATAGGATGGCCCGTTCGTCTATCGGTTAGGACGCAAGATTTTCATTCTTGAAAGGGGGGTTCGATTCCCCCACGGGCTACATAATAAACAATATCACGAACAATATTAAAGATTAGTCGAGATGGCAAATCACAAATCATCTATTAAGAGAATTAGACAAGAAGAAAAAAGAAGACTTCACAACAGATATTATGCTAAGACAATGCGTAATGCTGTAAGAAAGCTTCGTGCAACAACAGACAAAGCTGAAGCTGTTGCTTTGTATCCAAAAGTACAGAAGATGTTGGATAAGTTGGCTAAAGTTAACATTATCCACAAGAACAAGGCTGCTAACTTGAAGTCAAAATTGGCTGCACACATCGCTAAGATTGCTTAATTGAGGCACCTTTAAAAAGATATTAAGGCTGGGTTTTTACTCAGCCTTTTGTCGTTTATACCTATACATAAAACACCTGTCACAACATCCTAAAAAACATACTGATTTTCACCTTTTTTTAGCTCTGTAGGAAAGATTATTCCATAGATTTTTCGTAACTTTGAACGATTAAATAAACTATTTAAAAACATGAGTGAAGAACTGACACCAAACAGCGGAAGCAACTATTCGGCAAGTAGTATTCAGGTACTTGAAGGACTTGAAGCCGTACGTAAACGTCCCGCTATGTATATCGGCGACATCAGCGAAAAAGGTTTGCATCACCTTGTATATGAGGTTGTGGACAACTCTATAGACGAAGCGCTAGCCGGATATTGTACACATATAGAAGTAACCATAAACGAAGATAATTCAATAACCGTACAGGACAACGGACGTGGTATCCCTGTAGATTTCCATGAGAAAGAAAAGAAATCTGCTCTGGAAGTCGTTATGACAGTGTTACACGCCGGAGGTAAATTCGATAAAGGCTCCTATAAGGTTTCCGGAGGTTTGCACGGTGTGGGTGTATCGTGTGTGAACGCACTTTCTACTCACATGACTACAAACGTATTCAGAAACGGAAAGATTTATCAGCAGGAATACGAATGCGGTAAGCCACTTTATCCTGTAAAGGAAATAGGAACTACAGAACTCAGAGGTACAAAACAGACTTTCTGGCCGGATGCTTCGATATTCACAGTTACTGAATATAAATATAACATTCTTCAGGCACGTCTTAGAGAACTGGCATACTTGAACAAGGGTATCACAATCACTCTCACAGACAAACGCGAAACAGAAGAAGACGGTAGCTACAAGAGTGAAGTATTCCATTCAGACGAGGGTGTTAAGGAATTCGTACGTTTCCTCAATTCTACAAATACTCCACTCTTTGATGACGTAATCTATCTGAACACTGAAAAACAGGGTGTTCCTATAGAGTGTGCCATCATGTATAACACAGGGTTCCGCGAAAACCTGCATTCATACGTTAATAATATCAATACAATAGAAGGTGGTACTCACGAAGGAGGTTTCCGTGCTGCACTTACACGCGTATTGAAGAAATATGCAGAAGAAAGCAAGGCACTGGAAAAAGCAAAAGTTGAAATCTCAGGTGAGGACTTCCGTGAAGGTCTTATCGCAGTAATCTCTGTAAAGGTTGCCGAACCTCAGTTCGAAGGTCAGACTAAGACCAAGCTTGGAAACAGCGAAGTGAGCGGTGCCGTACAGCAGGCTGTAGGTGAAGCTCTTTCAAACTACCTTGAAGAACATCCTAAAGAAGCCAAGATAATAGTTGACAAGGTAGTACTTGCCGCAACTGCACGTATAGCAGCAAGAAAGGCACGTGAGTCTGTACAGCGCAAGAGTCCTATGGGCGGCGGCGGACTTCCGGGAAAACTTGCTGACTGTTCAAGCCGTGTAGCAGAGGAATGTGAATTGTTCCTCGTCGAGGGTGACTCTGCAGGTGGTTCTGCAAAACAGGGACGAAGCAGACAGTTCCAAGCTATCCTGCCTCTGCGAGGAAAAATCCTGAACGTAGAGAAAGCCATGTGGCACAAAGCATTCGAAAGCGATGAAGTGAACAACATCATCCAGGCACTTGGAATCCGTTTCGGTGTTGAAGAAGAAGACAGCAAGAAGGCAAACATCGAAAAGCTCCGTTATCACAAGGTGATAATCATGACCGATGCCGATGTCGATGGTTCTCACATCGACACACTTATAATGACATTGTTCTACAGATATATGCCTGAAATCATTCAGGAAGGTCACTTGTATATAGCTACACCTCCATTATACAAATGTACAAAAGGTAAAATTAGCGAGTATTGCTACACTGAAGATGCAAGACAAGCTTTCATCCAAAAATACGGTGACGGAAGCGAACAAGGAATACATACTCAGAGATACAAAGGTTTGGGTGAAATGAACCCTGAACAGCTTTGGGAAACAACAATGAATCCTGAGACTCGTATTCTGAAACAAGTACAGATAGAAAATGCCGCTGAAGCGGACTATATCTTCTCTATGCTTATGGGAGATGATGTAGCTCCTCGACGCGAGTTCATAGAAAAGAATGCCACTTACGCCAATATTGACGCATAAGGTGGTTTATATGTTCAACTAAATTTTTATACCTCCTCACATCTTACACGGAGGAAAGCCTCGGAATCCATAAAGTTCCGGGGCTTTTTTATTATTAATCCGTTTATATTTCATCATATCCAAAACGCGTCCAGAAAGCTTATAACGCGGTTTCATGCCATAAAACATTTATATTTTTACTCCAAACCAGATAAGTATTATCATAAAATAACTATTTTTGAAAAAAGAAATAACTAAATAAAAACTAATACCAAAAGAAAGATATGAAACTGACATTTCGTATTAAGTATCGTACCGTATGGGGTGAAAGTCTGAGGGTAGTGATAAACGATGACGAAAAGAACTCACTTCCTCTTTTCACACGCGATGGTCAGGAATGGCAAGGAACATTCAATTATGACCTACCTGAAGATTCCGATATTGTGCCATACCGATATACTGTTTTCAGAAATGAAGACTGCGTAAGGAAAGAATTTGGTGCAATCCCTCACTCTATTATAAAAGGTAATGCACAACAGCATCATTTCATTTTTGACGATTGCTGGCGCGACTTGCCGGAAGGAAATCATAGATACAGTTCAGCTTTCAATGGCATTCCGCATACAGAGGAGCCGAAGAAACTTACAGATAACGTAGGCTGTTGCATCACATTCAGAGCATTATGCCCAGGACTTAGACATAAGGCACAGGAACTTGGAATAATAGGAAACTGCAATACACTAGGGAACTGGGAATATTACCGCCCGCTCAGAATGCAGGAGATATCACCGGACGTATGGTATATATCAATAGATTATTCATCACTTACATTTCCATTTGAATATAAGTTTGTAGCAGTAAGCTCAAAAACCGGAGCTGTCGAGGAATGGGAATACGGATGCAACCGTACTTTCCACATACAGCCACTTATGCGCGGTGAAACTTACTTTCCAACAGAAACAGAAGTATTTTTCAACCTTCCGGAAAGAAAAATAGCCGGCAGCGCAATACCTGTTTTCTCCATTCGCTCAAAAGGCAGTTTCGGAGTTGGCGACTTCGGTGATTTGAAGACGTATATAGACTGGGCTGCGGAAACAAACCAGCAGGCAGTACAGATACTACCTATCAACGACACCACAAGAACAAATACATGGGTAGATTCATATCCATACAATGCTATCTCAATATACGCATTCCATCCTATGTATATAGATTTGAGACAACTTCCCGCTCTTAAAGATAAAGAGAAAGCGGCAGAATATGAAAAAGAGCGCTTAAAGCTGAACAGTTTGTCACAAGTAGATTACGAAGGAGTAAACAATACGAAACGGGCATATCTTAAAGATATATTTATCCAAGAAGCGGAAAACATTCTTTCATCAGAAGGTTTCAAAACATTCTACCGCAAGAATGAAGAATGGCTTAAGCCATATTCAGCATTCAGCTACCTGAGAGATATATACGGTACAGCCGATTTCAATACATGGCCGGAATATAGTACATACGTTTCTGAAGAGATAGACAAACTATGTGATGAGGAAGCCGAAACATATCCTGAAATCTCATTCTACTACTTCTTGCAGTATGTTCTGCATATACAGTTACTTGCAGCCGCCAACTATGCACGCAGCAAAGGTGTGATTCTGAAAGGAGATATCCCTATCGGTATCAGCCGAGGAAGTGTGGAAGCATGGGTAGAGCCGTATTACTTCAATATGAACGGACAGGCAGGTGCACCGCCAGATGCTTTCTCTACAAAAGGCCAAAACTGGGGGTTCCCGACATACAACTGGGACGTGATGGAAAAAGACAACTACCAGTGGTGGATAAAGCGTTTCTCCAAAATGGCTGAATACTTCACTGCATACCGTATAGACCATATACTTGGTTTCTTCCGTATCTGGGAAATACCAGTACACTCTGTACACGGACTGTTAGGACAATTCGTTCCGGCACTACCAATGAGCGCGGACGAAATAAAAGGTTTCGGACTGAACTTCCAGAAAGAGTTCATGACAGAGCCGTTTATAAACGACTACATGCTCAACACAATGTTTGGCGACAAGAGCGACGAGGTACGCAACACTTTCGTAGAACATGTTCATCATGACATCTACCGCATGCGTCCTGAGTTCGATACCCAGCGCAAAGTTGAAGCTTATTTTGCCGGAAAGACAGATGAAGAAAGCCTCAACATGAAGGAAGGACTATATGCACTGATAAGTAATGTTCTGTTTGTAAAAGACAGAAAGAACTCTGAGATGTACCACCCAAGAATATCTGTACAGAACGATTTCATATACAGACAACTGAACTGGCAGGAACAGGAAGCCTTCAACAGATTGTACAATCATTACTATTATCAGCGACACAACAAGTTCTGGTACGACGAGGCAATGAAAAGACTGCCTGTCCTCACCCAGTCAACTTCAATGCTTGTTTGCGGTGAAGACTTGGGAATGGTTCCTGACTGTGTGCCATGGGTAATGAACCAGCTGCAGATTCTCTCGCTCGAAATACAGAGAATGCCTAAGGACCCTAAAGATGAGTTCGGACATGTCTATAACTATCCGTTCCGCTCTGTTTGTACTATAGGCACCCATGATATGTCAACCCTCCGTGGCTACTGGAAGGAAGATGCACAGATTACAGAACGCTACTATCATTATGAACTCGGACATTGGGGTGAAGTTCCACAGGATGCACCGGGATGGTTATGCCGTGAGGTTGTTAGCCAGCATCTGAACTGCCCATCACTACTATGTATCCTGACATGGCAGGACTGGACATCAATAGATGAAAGCCTGCGCAATCCGGACATTGAGATAGAACGCATCAACGTTCCTGCAAATCCTCGCCACTACTGGAGATGGAGAATGCACATCACTTTGGAAGACCTTATGAAGAAAGACGATTTCAACGAACAGATAAGAAACATGATTTCTGAAAGCGGAAGAATCTAAGGATAATCCGCAATCAAGTTATTAACAACCAGACAGGGTTTAAACAGTATTTGCAGGCTGTTTAAACCCTGTTCCTTTTTAACACCGTATGTGAAAACACATTAATAACTCCACACATTAATATTACTGTATAAGACACAAAATGCGTACCTTTGCACCCAGAAATTTTAAAACCCCATAAAGATGCTTTTACCATACTTGAATGAAAACCTTATAGAAGCCGGATGCGATGAAGCAGGACGAGGATGTCTTGCCGGAGCAGTTTATGCCGCAGCCGTCATTCTGCCGAAGGACTTCAAGAATGAGATGCTGAACGACTCGAAGCAACTGTCTGAAAAACAGCGCTATCAGCTTAGAGAAGTTATAGAAAAGGAAGCACTGGCATGGGCAATTGGTGTTGTTGAACCGGAAGAAATTGATAAAATCAACATTCTGAACGCTTCGTTCCTTGCGATGCACAGAGCAATTGACCAACTGAAAATTACTCCAGAACATCTGTTGATAGACGGCAACCGTTTCAACAAATACAAGAATATTCCGCATACCACAATAGTGAAAGGCGATGGAAAATATCTTTCAATAGCAGCCGCTTCGATACTTGCGAAGACTTATCGTGACGACTATATGAACAGGCTGCACAGTGAATATCCTATGTACGCATGGGATATGAACAAGGGATATCCTACCAAAAAACACCGACAAGCCATAAAGGAATTCGGCACTTCTCCTTATCACCGCCTGAGTTACAACCTTTTAGGCGACACTCAGCTTTCGCTGGATTTCTAAATCAAGTCTTGGATTTCAACATCAACAGGAGTTATTAACAACCTGTTGAAAACCTACGTTATTAACAGCCTGTTAATAACTCTGCCTTTATGCCTTCTAACTTTGGCACGACCGAATCAATTCATATAACATTTTTCCAGCCCAAAAACATTAAATATAGAAGCAAGAGTCCGCAAAAGGACATTTTGACACGTAAAACAAGATAATCAAATGACAATTTGTCAATTTCCGACTTTATCAACACCTGTGAATATATTAATAATGTTTCCACATGTTTAAAACAATGGCCTGAAGGTTTAAAATCAGATTATAAACATTAAACACCGTCTGACAAAAATTCAAACTTCCGGTATCGGCACACAGTTTGCAATATCAATAGTGAACTTGAGGTTCAAAAACCAAGAGTTCGGAAATAATTGAAAATGTATAACTTAAATATAGGAGATTAAAACTATGATGCCGATTAGAAAGTATTACAATCAGAACTGGTTACCAAGTATCTTTAATGATTTCTTCGATAACGACTGGATGGAAAAAGCTAACGCTACAGCCCCGGCTATCAATGTTATTGAGAGCGAAAAGAACTACAAAGTAGAGGTTGCAGCTCCAGGAATGACAAAAGACGATTTCAACATCCATTTGGGAGATGACAATGAACTTGTTATTTCTATGGAAAAGAAAGTTGAAAACGAAGATAAGAATAAAGAAGACAAGAAATACTTGCGACGCGAGTTCTCTTACACAAAATTCCAACAGTCACTTTACTTGCCTGACAATGTTGATAAGGAAAAGATAAGTGCTAATGTTTCAGACGGTGTATTGACTATCGAGTTGCCGAAGTATTCACCAGAAGAAAAAGCTAAGGTTAATCGTGTTATTGAAATACATTAATCATTGGTAAACCAAATAAGAGCCTCCCGCCAACAGTCAACGGGAGGCTCTGTTTTTATAAGTAAACAACTTAAATAAATGCTTATGAGAACTTGAAATCATCTTTACATATTCTATAAATACAACTTATATTTACATATCTATAGATTGTATTTTTATATATATAACTTGTATTTATAAAAACAAAGGTTGTATTTATAGAATATGAAAGGTAGTTTACAAGAATTTCCAGGCATAAAACAACTTTATAAACCACCAACTTTAAAAACTCAAAATATATGGCTTTTATAGATTATTACAAAGTACTGGGCGTAGAACGTAATGCCACACAAGATGATATCAAGAAAGCCTATCGTAAGATGGCCAGAAAGTATCATCCTGACCTGAATAAAGACGACCCTAACGCCAAAGACAAGTTTCAGGAGATAAACGAAGCTAACGAGGTTTTGAGCGATCCTGAAAAAAGAAAGAAATACGACGAATACGGCGAACACTGGAAACATGCCGACGAATTCAAGGCTGAACGTGAAGCATACCAGAGAGCACAAGAGAAAGGCGGACAATCTGCATACTGGTACTCCGTAAATGGCGACGACTTCATGGGAGGCTTCGGAAGAGGAAACGCAAGCGGATTTTCCGACTTCTTCGAACAGCTGTTCGGACATGGAGCTTCTGGCAGCAGAAGCAGAAGGACCTACAACATGATGGAAAGTGGAGAAGACATAGAAGCACAGATGAACCTTTCACTCCGAGAAGCGGCTGTAACGCATAAACAGACCTTCAGCGTAAACGGCGAAAATCTGCGTATAACCATACCTGCTGGTATTGCCGACGGACAAATGATAAAACTGAAAGGACACGGCGAAAAAGGCAGCAACGGAGCTCCTGATGGAGACCTTTACATCACATTCAAAATTGCTCCTGACCCTGAGTTCAAACGTGAGGGCGACGACCTGTTCACAGATGTCGATATCGACCTTTACACAGCCGTCCTTGGAGGTACTGTGAACGTCAAGACAATAGACGGAATGGTCAAACTGAAAGTAAATCCGGGCACTCAGAACGACACAAAAGTCAGACTGCGTAGCAAAGGATTTCCTGTATATAAAAAAGAAGGCACATTCGGTGATTTGATAGTAACATATCATGTGAATATACCTACATCATTAAGCGAAAAGCAGAAAGAACTGTTCACACAGTTAAAAAATAGTTGATGATGAAGCTACAGCCTCAATCCGGCATATTAAAAATACTCAAAACATTCGCTCAAAAAGCAGATATTTTGTACTTTTGCAGCCGGAAAACAAATTGGATTTCAAACTTCTAAAACATATTACAATTATGGCAAAGAAAGCACTTTTAATGATCCTCGACGGATGGGGCTGCGGCGACCATCAAAAAGACGATGTAATCTTTAACACTCCAACTCCTTATTGGGACAGTCTGTTGGCTAACTACCCTCACTCACAGTTGCAGGCAAGCGGCGAAAACGTAGGTCTTCCTGACGGACAGATGGGTAACTCAGAAGTTGGTCACCTCAACATCGGTGCCGGACGCATCGTTTATCAGGATTTGGTGAAAATCAACCGTGCTTGTGCCGACGGAAGCATCATGCAGAACCCTGAAGTTGTTTCTGCCTTCACATACGCTAAGGAAAACGGTAAGAACATCCACTTCATGGGTCTTACTTCAAACGGTGGTGTACACTCTTCACTTGACCACCTGTTCCGCCTTTGCGACATCGCTAAAGAATACGGAATCGAAAATACTTTCATCCACTGCTTCATGGACGGTCGTGACACAGACCCTAAGAGCGGTAAAGGATTTATCGAAGAACTTACTGCACACTGTGCCAAATCAGCAGGTAAAATCGCTTCTATCGTAGGTCGTTTCTATGCAATGGACCGCGACAAACGTTGGGAACGTGTGAAAGAAGCTTACGACTTGCTCGTTAACGGTATTGGCAAGAAAGCTACAGACATGGTTCAGGCTATGCAGGAATCATACGATGAAGGTGTTACTGACGAATTCATCAAACCTATCTCTAACGCTAACTTCGATGGTACTATCAAGGAAGGCGACGTAGTTATCTTCTTCAACTACCGTAACGACCGTGCTAAAGAGCTTACTATCGTTCTTACTCAGCAGGATATGCCTGAAGCTGGTATGAAGACGATCCCAGGACTTCAGTACTACTGTATGACTCCATACGATGCTTCATTCAAGGGTGTACACATCCTATTCCCTAAGGAAAACGTACAGAATACTCTTGGCGAATACCTTGCTGCAAACGGAAAGACTCAGCTTCACATCGCTGAAACAGAAAAGTATGCACACGTTACATTCTTCTTCAACGGCGGACGTGAAACTCCATACGACAACGAAGACCGTATCCTGGTTCCTTCTCCAAAGGTTGCTACTTACGACCTGAAGCCTGAAATGAGCGCTTACGAAGTTAAGGACAAACTGGTAGAAGCTATCAACACTCAGAAATATGATTTCATCGTTGTTAACTATGCCAACGGTGACATGGTAGGTCACACCGGTATCTACGAAGCTATCGAAAAGGCTGTTGTTGCTATCGACAACTGCGTGAAAGATACAGTAGAAGCTGCTAAGGCTAACGACTACGAAGTAATCATCATCGCTGATCACGGAAACGCTGACCACGCATTGAACGAAGACGGAACTCCTAACACAGCTCACTCATTGAACCCGGTTCCTTTTGTTTACGTAACAGCAAACAAGGACGCTAAGGTTGAAAACGGTGTATTGGCAGACGTTGCTCCTTCTATCCTTCACATAATGGGTATGGCTCAGCCAGCTGATATGACAGGAAAAGACCTGATTAAGTAATCTTTCAGAATAGATTAAATATACAAACAAAAGCACAGACAGCATACGGACAAGAATCCTATGAGGTCTGTGCTTTTTTTATAACAGTAAGTTCATAATGAAAAAATTTTGGAAATATATGGCAGCTGTCCTGAAAGGATGGCGTATAGGCGACTATCTGCGTCAGTTCAGCATCGTGGCAGCCGGTGTTATAGTAACCTTCTGGGGAAGTGACCTGATAAGCACTCATTCCAGAGAGAAAGAAATCCGTTCGGTCATGCAGCTAATCAAGCAGGAACTGGCAAACAACTATGAGGAGTTTAAACATACTCGTTCGATGATAGAAGCCGACATCCGCATGAGCAGGATACTGAAGAAAGCAAATTTAGAGTTGGAATCTGTACCATCGGATACGATAGAAAAATATTGGGAGTTTTTCTCATCATCATCCGAGCTTAATGTAGATACAGACGCACTTGAAGTGTTGAAAGGCTCACAGCTGATGCAGCATATCAATGACAAGCAGATGCTACAGGATTTGTTGCAGACATATGGTTATATAGAACGTATGAGAAAAGACATCTCCGATTATTACAAGTTAAAGAATAACGCTATAATGACTTGTATTGAGAGTCTTGACAAACAGAGCATCAAGAAATACATGTTCAACAACACCAGTGTCTATAAAGGATTTTATGCTTTCCAGATGGAGCATCCTGTATTTCTTTCATTCGTAAGTACCGTAGAGGGTTATTGCGACTGGAGCCGTTTCAACCGTATCGACAGTCTTTTGAATAAGGAAATCAATCTGCTGCACGAACGCTTTAATTAATACCAATAATCATATACAATAAAAAAAGGCTGCCCATCAGGACAACCTTTTTCATTTATATGATATCTGTTTATCAGAATCTGAAACTTATATAGAAACGTGTAGAAACTGTTTTCCAGTTTGATTTTGGAGTTTCCACAGATGAATCACCATCATCACCCATAATATCTCCTAAATCGACAAGGCTTTTATATTTTGTTTTTCCCCATCTTCCTTCAATACCAAGAGATATAACCTTATAAGATATCGCTCCACCGGCAGAGAAGAAAGTACCGTAACTACCACTAAACTCATCACCGCTGTACATCATTGAGTACGAAGGAGTAACACGGAAATAGCCGTTGACCTTAAGATGGTCTATAGGATTAACAGTTACAGAAGGACCTATCTGCATACCGACTTCTGCCTGATACATTTTCTCCTTCTCTACATCATAACCGTCATTAATCTCATTCTCATACATAGCAAAGTTAACATCGTAGAAACTCCAGTCAATACCGAACTTTATCATACCCAATATAGGTTTCTTGTGCAGATAATAAGTACGTCCGTTTGTTATAGCGACACCCAAGCTGCTATTATATTTATAGTCAGCATCTTGTGCAGACAAACTTTGTTTCACATAAGAAATATTAAAATACTTTGCTCTGTCTTTCCATATTTTCTTATCCAAAACTTCAGACTCAAGTTGTTTGTTTTTTTCCGAAATTTCATCCACTACCTGCTGAAGTGAATCTGCTCTTTCTTCTCCAACATTCTGGGCCATAGCCGGAACTGACATCAACCCCAATAACGAAACGATAATAAAGCTTTTTACCCTCATAATAATTTAAAATATTTTAAATGTTAATTGTTAACAATATCAGTAAAGTTCTATAGTTCAACAGCAAATGTATAATTTTATATTTATAATATTATAATATTCTACAATAAAAATCGTTTCTTCACTAAATATTCACATAAAACAGTGAAAAAACATGACGTCAGAATTACGTCTGTTTTTTCCTTACCGATAATAATAATATAACCGTTATGTCTTATCTTTGCAAAAATTTTATACATATATGGTTCAGATAGACGACGTAGTAGTAAGTCTCGACGTATTCCGCGAGAAATTTCTGTGTAACCTTGATGCTTGCAAGGGAGAATGTTGCATAGAAGGCGATGCAGGTGCTCCTGTAGAACTGGATGAAGTAGAAAAACTTGAAGAAGTGCTTCCCGTGATATGGAACGACCTATTCCCCGAAGCACGTGCAGTCATAGACAAACAAGGTGTAGTTTATACAGACCAGGATGGCGATTTAGTAACATCAATAGTTAATGGCAAAGATTGTGTGTTTACATGTTACGACGATAAGGGATATTGCTATTGCGCCATAGAGAAAGCGTACCGCGAGGGAAGATGCAGTTTCTACAAACCTGTTTCATGCCATCTTTATCCTATAAGAGTAGGAAACTTCGGTCCATTCAAAGCCGTGAACTATCATAAATGGGACGTATGCAAGGCGGCAGTAATACTTGGAAAGAAGGAGAACCTTCCAGTATATAAATTCCTTAAAGAACCGTTGATAAGGAAGTTCGGCCAGGCCTGGTATGATGAGCTTGAAGATGTGGCAGAGGAATTGAAACGCCAGAATATAATCTAGATATATATCCATCTCTACAGATGGACTATATACCGACTGGTGTGGGGCTATTGTTTTATTCATGCCAAAGGTAATGCGGAGACCTGATCTAAGGATAAAGCGATATGTTTCCCACACCTTATTTTTTTACAGCCTTCATCGGGGAAACATGAAAGGCAAATATACCAACTATGGATTTTATAATCGGTCTAGCTATTTTTATCGTAGGCGGTCTTTTCGGAATAATCGTAATGGCACTGGTTTCAGCAAATAGAAATGCCGAAGATGAAGATGAGTGCGAATAAGCAAAAGCAAAATTTAAATATCATATAATTAAGGCCACCTTTCTTCCGGAAAGGCAGCCTCAACATTTATGCACACATGGCAAATTTTATCGTTATCAGAAATTCAAACTTACTCCGGCCATAACATTAAATCCCTGCACCGGATATCCATTTTCTGTAACATAGTTCTTATTAAGGAGGTTATTAAGTTTTAAAAAGACATTAACCCTGTCGTTAAACAGATATTCGGCACCTATGTTAAGTTCATTCACCGCATCAGCCTTTATACCATATATCTTTTTACGTCCTTCGTACGTATATTTAGCTGTTGCATGAAATCCATTAAACACCTTTGCACGAGCGTGAAAGTTTAACCTGTACGACGGTTTTATCCACAACAAACCATCCATTCCTGCAGGCACACTCCAGTTATAATAATTACCGGAGAATCCAAAATCAAACAAATCTCTGAAAGCATAATCTGCTGAGAGTCCAGCATAAGCTACACGGGCCTTGGCCTGACTAATCTTATTATAAATTCCTCCATTTTCATTGTATGGCATAGAGAACAGTTCATTCCTTGTCTCACGATAGCCTCCATACAATTCAAAACCAAGTCCGGCAAGCGGAGACGCTTTTAATCCAAGCTTTGCATCATACGGAGTATAAGAAGTGTTCAACTGAGTAGATTCTGCCCAAAATGGGGAGAAAGCGTTAAGCGTCGCAAAATCATTCAGTCTGGTATTTCCTGTAAAGTGTATATACAGTACATAGCTGTCGGCAAATGTATAGTCGAACCTTACATCAGGAGAAAGTTTTAGTCCGCCTCCGTTTGAAACCTGAAAATCAACATTTACCCCGGCATTAAAACATACAGATTCTGTATGGACTGAATAATGAGGGCGTAACTTGATCAATGAATAATTATTAAAAGCTTTATCATAGAATACATTGGCCATATCGAACGAGATTCCAATTTTTTGAGTCTCGTTTATATCAGCCGAAACAAATCCCTGAGTACGAGCCATGCTTTCAGATATTCCTCCAGGTATATATATACCATGTTTACGCCCGAATGTCTTGTATCCGAGTTGGAGGCCAAACTCTACAGGCAATGTTTCTTTTACTGAAGAAACGCCCGCAAAACCTTCGCCTGTCATGAAAAGCTGATGCCCGAATGACGGAGTTTCCACCTTACCACCGTTCTGAGACGACGAAGCCGCTCCCTGTACATCAGGCATATAGCTGAACACCTGCGAAGCGAAATTTCCTCCTACATACAGACTTACTTTGTTGAAATCATGCGAATATTTCAGCGAAGCATCCGTACGGAAAAAACGATGTTTCCATTCTTTATCGTAATTCAGTGTCGGTATTCCGGTTATAGCGTCAAAATCATATCCGGCATATATATTCCCGGAATATCCATAGAAAGATGCCATAACATCAAGTACATCACGATCTGTAATATTCCACAGATATGCACCTTTCAGGTCTGTATTGTTTCTGTTTCCATACGACAGGCGTACATATCCCCTGCGAGCCTCGTCTTGAGCTATCTCTCTACTCATCGCATCCATATGATACACAGGGAATGTTCCCAACGGATGGACTGACGAAGCATAGTTTATCTGAGCCTTTGGCACTGCCGGTTCCTCTATCTTCGGCAACACGTTAACCTTGAAAGCGTCCATCACTTCAGGGTTATACTGGTTTTCTACCACCACCGTACGGTTTACGGTAGAATCATTGTTCTGTTTCTGAGCTGCCGCATTGGCAAATATAACCAGTCCGGCACAAATCAAAATCTGTTTTCTATATTTTTTCATTGTTATTCCTGGTTTAGTTTAGCTAATCTGGTTTCTATCATATCCGCGATATCATCATCCGCCTGATAATTCTGTTGCAAAGACAACAGATATTGCTTGGCATCCAGTTTACGTCCCATTTTTACATATACATCACTCAGAAGGACAAAACTTCTGGCAAGCCAGTAAGCATGTGGAGTGCTGACTTCAATATACTGAAGTATTTCCTTTTCTGCGGCATCTGTTTTACCTTCGTTAAAATAAATCTGTGCCACCAGATATTTGGCTTCCGCTCCATAAACATTTCTTGTATCTCCGGCAAGGACTTTCAAATCCTGAACGGCATCGTTTACCTGACCCGACTTGATAAATGCCTTTGCCCTATAGTATCTGGCTTCGTTCTCCAGTTCAGGTGCCAACTTACTATGTGCCAGCATAGCCGAAGCGGCAGATATTGTCTCACTATCATTATTTCCCATATAGGCACTGCGCAAAGCTCCGGTCTGCGCAACCAAACGTTCTTCCTGATTTGCCGCACGGTCTGCCAGACGTTTATAAAGTTCAAGCGATCTTGAGTATTCTTTTCCATCGTATGCCATCTTTGCACATAATGTCATCGCCTCTGCAGAGAATTTGCTGTCAGGATATTCCAACACTTTGTTAAGATAAGTGGCAGCTCCGGAATAATCTTTGGCATTATATGCTATAATACCAAGATAATATGAAGCGTTAACACTGAATGCGCCTTGCGGGAAGGACTGAAGATATGAGGTAAAACTGTTTTTCGCCTCAGATATTTCTCCACGCATATAAGCACGCTCGGCAGCCGTATATGTCAGTGAGTCACGCTCGTTTACATCGAAATTAGCGCCTCCAGGCAATGTTGAGGCATATGCCATATATTCGTCCACCTTATTAATATCTATATAGACAGATTTCAAGTCACGTTGAGCCATGCGTGCTTCTTCGCTACCCGGATAATCCGCTATAACTTTCTTATATGCGGCAATGGCCTGATCGTATCTGTCATTCTGATAATAAAGCAGAGCTGTCTCGCTTGCAGCCTTACGTGCCAACTGGCTTTCCGGCCATCTTTCCACTAGTATCTTATACCTTCCGATGGCATTGTCGGCCTGTTCCATTTGTACGAATGCACGTCCTTGTTCGTATAATGCATCGTCTATATACTGCGATGAAGAATATTTTGAAAGCAAAACATTCAATGTCTCAATTTTTCCGGTATAATCACGTTGCAAACCTTTTACAAAAGCTTCCTGGAACAATGAATAATCGCCATACGAAGGTTCTATTGATACAGCCTTCGCATATTGTGCGCGTGCCTCGTCAAATCGGCGTGCATAGAACAGACAGTCTCCTGCACGGTTACACGCATCACCTCTCACCGTAGCATCTATTGCAGCATCAGTATCCGCACATCTTGTAAACCATGTCAAGGCATTGTCATATTTCTTCTGTTTAAAGAAAGTATAACCCATATTGTAAAGGGCAAGTCCATACTCCATGCTCTTTCTGTTTGTAGCAAACTCCATATATTGCCTGTAATCGGCTGCCGCCTGCGTAAATCTGTCCAAACGGTATTTAGCCTCACCACGCCAGAAATAAGCATCCGCCTTTGTCTGCGCATTATATCTTCCCAGTTGCAGAGACTGAGTAAAATAGTCTATGGCATTTTCAAATGAAGCCTGCGCAAAAGCCTGAGTTCCCACACGGAACAGAAGTTTCTGTTTTGCCTCCAATATACGGGTTCCCGGCTGGCTGATTTTAGCTATAGACTTCAAGGCAGCCATATAGCTTTTAGTATTCATATACACCTCAATAAGGTAGTCGTTTACCTTGTCGGTATATTGTGAATGAGGAAACTCGTTCAGGAAACGTTCAAACACCGTAACAGATTCGGCAAACGGGGAATATGATGTTTCATGGATACACAAGGCATAATTATACAACGCCTGTTCCTTTATCTGCATATTAATATTGGAAGCAGCTGCCTGTTCAAAAGCCATCCTGGCCTGATTGCGTTCTTTCAGGTTCAGATATGCAAGTCCCATGTGAAGATATGCGTTTTGCGACATGTCATCTTCCGTACCTGTAACTCTGCCCAGACAAGCTGCAGCTTCGGAATATACCTGAGTATTGAAATAACTCATACCCAGTTTATACAAAGCATTACGCTGAGGATTGGCCACCGACTTACAATACGGAGACAGATTTTCTACTGCACTGCTGAAATCTTTCTGCGAATAAGCGGCTTCACCGGCTATACGCTTCATCTCCAAAGTTCTGCTGCCTGAAGGATAATCCCGCAGATATTCATCAGCCATATTACGTGCCTTAGCATAGTCTCCGGTAATAAGGCTTATGTCTGCCATGTAGAAAGGAGCCAGTTCCGCATAATTCCTATTGTTTCTGACTGCTGCAAAACCTTTCATAGCAGAAGAATACTTTCCGTTTGAGTAATCTATATATGCCAGATTATATGTCGCGTCGTCGGCATACGTATCGCTTGCCTCCTGAAGCACCATAAACCATGCGGCAGCTTCTTCCTTGTTGCCTATCTCCAGATAAGACTGTGCCAGACGATACACATTGTCATCCCTTTCTTTGTCTCCCATTGCGTCGAAGTCACATCCCCTGTAACATGCTATGGACTTAAGATATTCCTTATCGAAAAAATAAGAAGATGCTACAAGAGCCTGTATTCTGTTTTTATATCTTGACTCCGGATGACGCTCCAAATAAGACTCAAGACGAGCTATACGGTCCGGCAGGTTTAATTCATAAGCCGTACATGCCAGCATATACTCTGCCTCGTCCATAAATGTCTTTGAATCTTCAGAATCAATATATTGCATCAGCGTTTGCCGTGCGGCGGCATAATCATGACGCATAAACAACTGTTTTCCATCGTTGAAAAGCCTGCTGTCGCCAGTCAATGGCTCCGTTTGCTGTGCCACAGCCAACATTGGCATGGTCATAAACAAACCGGCTATCAACGCGTTTCCTTTATTCTTCATAAATATATAAGTTATTTATTATATTCATTTATAAAACGTTCCACTCCCTTACGGACTGAATCGAGTCCGAACTTTTCCGGCCTGATTTCATCAAGTGGCATCCAGAAAGAATCCGCCACATCATCCATGGCTTCCACTACCGCATCATCCTTCACTCTGCAAAGGAAGAACATATCCATTGTATGTACAAGAAAACCGGAATAAAGATAAGTGTTTGGATATGAGAACAAATAATCGGCCTTTATTACCTCTAGGCCAGTTTCTTCCTTTACTTCACGAGCTACACCTTCCTCTGCAGTCTCATACATATCTATAAACCCGCCGGACAAGTCCAAAGTTCCCTTGGCCGGGTATTTGGCGCGTCTGCATACAAGCAACTCGTTTTTGGAATTAAGTATAAAAGCTACAGTGGCGGCACTTGAGTTGAAATAATATACAAAGCCACAATCGGCACATTTTTTCGACTTGAAATTATGTTCCTCAAAATGTGAAGAACCACATTTGGGACAATATTTGAACAGGTGTAAAGGATGCATAATCAAATTTATTTAGTTACAGTGACAAAGTTAACAGAAATAATGATAATATGTTACATTTCTGACATAAAGAACAATCCAAGACACGTGAATGTTTATATCATTTAGTTAGTTTATAAAAGTTTTATAGAACAAAACTATAAAAATTATTGTTATATAGCAGATATTATGCTCTTTTTATCAAAAAAAAGATGATTTTCTGAACAAAATTTCGGTTTAATAAAAAAGTTTTTCTACATTTGCTTACAAAATGACATAACAAAACATACAATTATGGAAAAGATTGATAAATTAGACAAACAAATTCTGGAAATTATCTCACAGAATGCACGTATTCCTTTCAAAGACGTAGCAGCTGAATGTGGAGTCTCACGTGCGGCAATCCATCAGCGCGTACAGCGCCTGATAGATCTGGGGGTAATCATAGGTTCCGGATATAATGTCAACCCGAAAAGCCTTGGATACATGACATGTACTTATGTAGGTATCAAACTTGAAAAAGGTTCAATGTACAAAAGCGTAGTAGCGGAGCTGAACAAGATTCCTGAAATAGTGGAATGCCATTTCACAACAGGTCCTTATACAATGCTTACAAAACTGTACTCTACAGACAACGAACATTTGATGGATCTTTTAAATTCTCGCATCCAGGAAATTCCGGGTGTTACTGCAACAGAAACACTTATATCACTGGAACAGAGCATCAAGAAAGAAATTCCTATTCATATGGATAAATAATGGAATTTATCTACGAGCTCAATGCGGGAGGCATCATCATCGGACTATGCACATTCCTTATAATAGGACTGTTTCATCCCGTAGTAGTAAAAGCCGAGTATTATTGGGGAACTAAATGCTGGTGGATATTTCTGCTACTTGGCATTTTGGGCGTAGCCGGATCGGTAGTGGTTGACGATATTCTTGTTTCCACTCTGTTGGGCGTATTTTCCTTTTCATCGTTCTGGACTATAAAAGAACTCTTCGAGCAAAAGGAAAGAGTATTGAAAGGATGGTTTCCTATGAACCCCAAAAGAAAAGATGAATACAACTCCTGCCAGAAATAAGACGACAACAGAATAATCAAGATAAAGAGTTCATGGATTCCGAAAAAGGAACGCATGGACTCTTTTTTATTAACAATCCCAAACATCACATTATGCAAAACATAAAAAACAACTTGACAGAGCTAATCGGCAAAACACCGATGATGAGACTGAACAGCATAGAAAGGACAAACGGTTCTAAAGCCGCAATAATAGCCAAACTGGAGATGTTCAACCCTGGAGGCAGCACAAAAGACAGAATAGCACTAAACATGATAAACGATGCCGAGAAAAAGGGCATCCTAAAACCTGGAGCGACAATTATAGAGCCTACAAGCGGGAATACCGGCGTAGGACTGGCATGGATAGCAGGACTGAAAGGATACAGGCTGATACTTACAATGCCTGAAACAATGAGCCGCGAAAGACAGTTATTGCTTAAAGCATACGGAGCCGAACTCGTACTGACAGAAGGAAGCAAAGGAATGAACGGGGCTATAGAAAAAGCCAAAGAATTGAACTCAGAGATACAAGGTTCGATAATATTGCAACAATTCTGCAATCCCGCCAACCCTGAAGCACATTACAACACAACAGCCGAAGAGATTTGGAATGACACGGAAGGCAAGATAGACGTATTCGTTGCCGGAGTAGGTACAGGAGGAACAATAAGCGGAACCGGACGAAAACTGAAAGAAAGAAAGCCAGACATAGAAATAATAGCAGTAGAGCCGGACGCTTCGGCTGTGATATCCGGAGAGAAAGCCGGACCACACAAAATACAGGGTATAGGAGCAGGTTTCATACCAGATACACTCGACTTAAAGATAATAGACCGTGTATTCAGAGTAAAAAACGAGGATGCTATGTCCACAGCGCGCGAACTGGCAGCCAAAGAGGGAATCTTATGCGGAATATCATCAGGAGCCGCAGCCTATGCAGCTATAACTCTGTCTCAGGACGAAAGATATAAAGATAAAAACATAGTAGTGCTGCTTCCAGACACTGGTGAAAGATACCTCTCGACAGAACTGTTCGACAGATAAGACAAAGAAAAAGCCCCGCTAATGCGAGGCTTTATTTTTGAAAGTGGGCGTTGACGGATTCGAACCGCCGACCCTCTGCTTGTAAGGCAGATGCTCTGAACCAGCTGAGCTAAACGCCCGAAAGGAGAATATTTGATCAAATTATTTCTTTTATGTGGGCGTTGACGGATTCGAACCGCCGACCCTCTGCTTGTAAGGCAGATGCTCTGAACCAGCTGAGCTAAACGCCCGAAAGGGGGAAATTTGATCAATTATTTTTTAGGAGTGGGCGTTGACGGATTCGAACCGCCGACCCTCTGCTTGTAAGGCAGATGCTCTGAACCAGCT
>JAHLFB010000268.1 GCA_018884025.1 Candidatus Phocaeicola faecipullorum | reverse complement strand
GGCTGAAATCGAGGACCGCGATGCCCGCTGCGGTTTCAGGAGACCTTGCAGGCAGATGCGGTGGCGCTTCCGGGACCGGAACGGACACGGATGCCGGCGCTATCTATGACGAAGGCGCGGCGTGCAGCCTGGACGGGAAAGGCTGCTGAAAAAGCCGATGAAAATTCTTTTCTTATAGGAAATAAAATCGTACATTAGTGCGCGAATAAGAACTTATAAGTATGAATATCATCACAAGGGAATACTACGCCGATAAGATTGACCATTGGCTCGGAAGACAGCAGATTCTTGTTCTGACTGGCCAAAGAAGAGTCGGAAAAAGCTTCATACTGAAAGATTTCACGAATCGGCATGCGAAAGATGACTCTTCGAACATCATATATGTCAATAAGGAAAAAAGTCAGTTCGACCATATCAGGACATATTCTGATCTGAACGAATATATCGGAAGCCGCTTTCTTAAAGACAAGCATAACTACATCCTTATAGATGAAATTCAGGAGATACAGGAATGGGAGAAAACCGTCAGAAGTTACAGGATGGAAGAGAATGCCGACATAATCGTGACAGGCAGCAATTCCAGGATGCTCTCAGGGGACTTGAGCACCCTGATTGGCGGAAGATATCAGGAAATCCCCGTACAGTCTCTGACTTATAACGAATTCCTCCTGTTCCATAAGCTTGAAGACACTGATAACTCGCTTTGGGCATATCTTAACTACGGAGGCCTGCCGGGACTTATTCAAACCGGCATTGACGACGAGGATATGATATCAGAGTATCTTACCGGCGTGTTCAATACGATCATGTTGAAAGATATCATCGAGAGACATAGCATAAGGAATATCGTGTTTCTCAATAATCTTATCCGCTACTTCGCCGATTCCGTAGGTAAATTGAGTTCGATAGGAAACATTTGCAGCTATCTTAAAAATCAAGGGCATGACGTATCGACAAAAACCGTGTCCTCGTATCTGAACTATTTCGCAGAGGCTTATCTGATATACCCGGTCCACAGGTTTGACCTGCATGTGAAGAAGATACTGGAGTCAAATGACAAATTGTATTTCGGAGATATCGGCCTAAGGAACATCATCGCCGGAGGAAAGCGGAATTCCGACATTGAGAAAATAATAGAAAACGCCGTGTATCTGCACCTTGTCAATCTTGGATATAAAGTGACCGTCGGTCAGTTGCGTGCCGGGGAGGTGGATTTTGTCTGCGTCAAGACCAATGACAGAAGGTATGTCCAGGTCGCATATATAGTCGCCGACGAGAAAACGGAGGCTCGCGAGTTCGGTCGATTGAAAAACATAAATGACAATTATCCGAAATACGTGATTTCAATGACGCCTCTTGTCAAAAGGAGCGACCATGAAGGCATAATACATCTCGGACTGAGGGAGTTCCTGAGGAACGGATTCGGCAATTGATCGATCGGAAGGGGCGAAAGCATTTCGGGCACATTTATCGGCACTTGGAATCATGATAAAGACCATGACGGCTAACCAGAAGATGGCTGAACTGTTTCAGCGCAACAAGTCCACCATTTCAAGGCATATCTTCTATGTCTTTGAATCCGGGGAGCCGAAACAGGATCCCTGTTCTGCCAAATTTGCAATCCAGCAGTTCCTGCAGCCTCGACGGAAAAGGCTGCTGAGGTCCGGAGCCCGGCAACCGGGCAGGCGAAGATATTGCTCGGTAATTTTTGCGCAAGATACGACGAAGTCATCCCGACTGATAAACAGCGATCAATCAGGATGACAGCAGCAGTAATTATTTTCGCAATGAACTAAGCATCCTCGCAATGCAGCGCTTCTTTTGTTCCATGTTAGGATGGACATACAGATTAAGTGTAGTTGAGATATTCGAATGCCCAAGCAAAACACTAACCGTCTTATAATCACAGCCGGCCTCGATACAGCGGGTGGCGAAACTATGACGCAGCCCGTGATATTTCAGTTTAGGCACACCTAATTTTTCCATAAGCGCGTTGTAATAATTACGGTATGTCCGTGGTTCTGTAGGACGCTCATCATTGGTAAGCACGTAGAACTCATCATTCACCACCTTCTTCAACGGTTTGATAATCGCCAGCAAATCTTTGCTCATAGGAATCTCGCGGCGTGAATTTTTTGTCTTTGGCGTATCGATGACAAGTTCGGTATGCTTCTTCTCACCTTCAATGATATAAATCCTTTCGATTGTCCTATGAACAGATATTATACCTTCCTCAGCATTTATGTCACCCCATTTCAAAGCGCATATTTCTCCGATACGCATACCAGTATTAAGGCTTATATACACACCCAGTCCTGTAAAGGTAAAGTGACCTTGGATGTAGTTCAGGATTTTTCTATGATTGATGACGGACAACACATCCAGTTCCTTACTGGCGGAGGTTGTAGGGTACTTTATATCCCATTCAGAATATGTCATCCATTCATTTTTAACCCCAAATTTCATCACCATTTTAAGAACTATCAAAATGTCCTTGACGGTTTTGACGCTCAATCCGGTTCCCAGTTTTTGCAAGACGAAAGCTTGCACTGCCTGTTCGTGGAGCGAATTACTCTCTCCAAAATAAGGAAGAACGTGGTTCTCCAAAATCAACACATAAGCCGCCATTGTAGACCGCTTCACGTAAAGCCGCTTGTCCTCTTTCCAGGCAGCGGCGATTTCTTTAACTGTCCTGTACATCATATCTCTGAATGCTTTATTTGAATGATTAAAGAAATCTAATGTTAATCGTTTAAACTCAGTTACCGGGATTCAATTTAGTTCCGGCTTTACGATTCCCGGAGTTTACAGATGAATGGATATTTGCACCTTTATATGATTATTTGGAAGTAAATAGAGAACGTAATAGGAATGACGAATTTGATAAAGGAGCCGTACTATCAGTATCCGGTAATTATGGTATTGTTAATCAGATTCAACTCTTAGGCCGTTCTTTTGCCGGGAGTAGTGTAAAGGACTATCATGTTGTGCGAAAAGGAAATATAGTTTATACCAAAAGCCCTTTGAAAGAATATCCTTATGGGATTGTTAAGGTAAACAAAGGAAATGAAGGTATAGTTTCCACGCTATATGCAGTTTACAATGTTAAACACAATGCTGTTGGTGGTTTTATAGAAAGCTATTTTGCCTTACCTAAAAGAACGAATAGATATTTTAAACCAATCGTCAGAATAGGTGCAAAGCACGATATGAAAATAGGAAATGAAGAGGCTATTGCGAATATAGTGTGTTTTCCAAGCCATGCTGAGCAAAGAAAAATAGCTGCGTTCCTTTCTTTGCTTGACCAGCGTATTTCTATACAAAACAAAATCATTGAGAAATATGAATCCTTAATTCAGGCGATGTGCGATACCTTGGTTGAACAAGAAACGCAGCAAGTCACATTATCTTTTAGTGACTTTGGGCAATCATATTCAGGGTTATCAGGAAAAAGCGCAGAAGATTTTGGTGAAGGTTATCCGTTCATAACATACATGAATGTCTATCAGAATCAAATCATTGATTTAACCGATGTGGGGCTTGTAAAAATCAATGAAACAGAACAACAGTCTGTTGTCCGTTATGGCGATATTCTTCTTACGTTATCTTCTGAAACGCCGGAAGAAGTTGGAATGGGTGCAGTGTATTTGGGAGAAACTTATCCTTTGTATCTGAATAGTTTCTGCTTTGGTATTCATATAACCGATGAATCCAAGATATATCCTCCATTTTTAGCTTATTATGTTTCATCACAATCATTTAGAAAAGCCGTGTACCCATTGGCACAGGGCAGCACACGCTTTAATTTGCAGAAAAGTGACTTTATGAAGAAAAAGTTTTCTTTTCCAGTGATAGAAAAGCAACGCAAAATATACTCAACCCTCAAAACCTATTCCGACAAACTAATTGTTGAAAAACAGATAATGAGATTGCTTTGTAATCAAAAGTGTTATCTGTTACGCCAGTTGTTTATATGAACATCTGACGTAACAGATATTCTTTCTCTTTGGTGTATGATTGTAATAAATTTTTCTCTATCTCAATCTTTGCTTGGATAGTTTTCAAGATTCCAGCTATAGTGTTGGCCTCACTTTTTGAAATAGGAAGAAGAACGGAATTTTCCAAAAATCTTCCATTGGTTATGTTTATAGTGTTCTTTGCACCTTTTTGTATGAGCGGATGAAGATAGTTGAAGGCATTGCTTGGTTGCATAAAATAAAAATGCAAAAATACGCCAATACTATCACTTGCAGGAATATAAACTCCATACAAAGGTGAAACAGCTACATCTTCTCTAATATTGCTACGCTTTATTATGCCATACGGGAAATTACCAGTCGGACTTTTCGTGTAAACAATATCGCCATATTTGACAATATTATAATGGCTCGTCTGTTTCGCAGCAAAAGAACGTCCAAGATACTCAACCTGATTTACAACACCCTGACTGACAGACACAGAACAAATAGTTCTTCCATTAACATTCTTCTCATTCCGTTCTTGCAAAACTTTACAAAGGGCTATTCTTTGCCACGTACCCTTGCTTATCCCATCCATCTTTTCCTTATAAATAATCGCCTGAATTAAGGATTCATATTTCTCAATGATTTTGTTTTGGGTAGCTATACGTTTATCTATCAAAGAAAGAAAATTGGCTATTTTCTTTTGTTCATCAAGCCGTGGACAACATAATTTCAGATTTCTAAGGTCATCATTATAAATTCTAACAATAGTCGTAGAGTTCAGGTATGACCAGTTTATATTGGAG
>JAHLFB010000267.1 GCA_018884025.1 Candidatus Phocaeicola faecipullorum | reverse complement strand
CTATAATATTTAAAAGGGGCCGTATCAAACTCTGTATTGAGTAATGATGCGGCCCTTTTTTACTCTTTTAGGGTGTTCAAATTTCAAATTATAAGTTCATTTTTTCAAAAAATGAATTTTGACACACCCTCCTTTTGTGTCTAATACTGAATTATGGATTTTTATCCTATATTCTTAACCTTGATAAGATATTCAGCAATCTGTACTGCATTGAGGGCTGCACCTTTCTTAATCTGGTCGCCTACAATCCAGAATGTAAGTCCGTTTTCGTCTGTCAGGTCCTTACGGATACGTCCTACATATACAGGGTCCTTTCCTGCAAGGAACAAAGGCATAGGATATTCTTTTTCAGCAGGATTATCCATAAGAACCAAGCCTTCGCCTTTAGAGAATGCTTCGCGTGCTTCTTCTACAGATACAGGACGTTCTGTTTCAATCCAGATACTTTCCGAGTGAGAACGGAGTGCCGGAACACGTACGCATGTCGCGCTGACCTTGATGTCTGAGTGCATGATTTTACGTGTCTCGTTGAACATCTTCATTTCTTCTTTTGTATATCCGTTATCTGTAAAGACGTCAATCTGTGGAATGAGGTTGAAAGCAAGCTGATATGCGAACTTTTCTACTTTTACAGGTTCGTTTGCAAGTACCTGACGGTATTGTTCGTAAAGTTCGTCCATGGCAGCCGCGCCTGCACCGCTGGCAGCCTGATATGTTGATACGTGGACGCGTTTTATATGTGTAAGGTTTTCTATGGCTTTTAGTGCCACAACCATCTGTATGGTTGTGCAGTTTGGATTTGCTATAATGCCACGTGGGCGGTCTAATGCATCTGCGGCATTGACTTCCGGAACTACCAGTGGAATATCGTTATCCATACGGAAAGCACTGGAATTGTCTATCATGACAGCTCCGTACTTGGTTATTGTTTCCGCAAATTCTTTCGAAGTACCGGCTCCGGCGGAGGTAAAGGCTATGTCAACACCCTTAAAATCATCGTTGTGCTGCAGAAGTTTGACTTCTATTTCTTTTCCACGGAATGTGTATTTTCGTCCTGCACTACGTGAGGAACCGAACAAAACTAATTCATCTAAAGGAAAATCTCTTTCTTCGAGCACTCTCAGGAACTCTTGTCCTACGGCTCCGCTCGCACCAACAATTGCTACTTTCATGTCTTTATAAATCTATTAAGTTAATATTTCCCTAACTATTATATATTCGTAAATTTTAGTCGTATTGTATCGTTTGTTATTATTTAGACTGCAAAAATAAAACATTCTGACTGATAAATATTGAAACTCGGAACTTTTTTTCTATTTTTGTTCAATAAATGAAAAATTACGATACGAATTTATGAAAGATTTGCTCAATTTACTAGACCTTGATTTTCATTTCCCCATAACAGACCCGACGTGGATTTTCTTTTTGGTGCTGGTAATCATATTGCTTGCTCCTATTATCTTGGAAAAACTGCATATTCCGCACATCATAGGAATGATATTGGCCGGAGTCGTTATCGGTGAGCATGGATTTAATATCCTGGCGCGCGACAGCAGCTTTGAACTGTTCGGGAAAGTAGGACTGTATTATATCATGTTCCTTGCCGGTCTGGAAATGAATATGGAGGACTTCAAGAGCATACGTGGAAAAGCGATGGTATTGGGGTTGTTGGCCTTCGTCATTCCGTTGGGCATTGGTTTTTGGACCAATGTAAACATCTTGGGCTATGGAGTCGTCTCTTCGGTATTGCTTGCCAGTATGTATGCGTCGCATACTCTTATCGCTTACCCCATTGTCATCCGTTACGGCATAAACCGCCATCGGGCTGTAGGTATCGCGGTAGGGGGTACGGCGGTGACAGATACCCTTACTTTGCTTGTGTTGGCAGTCATCGGCGGCCTGTATAAAGGCGAGACTTCGGATATGTTCTGGGTATGGCTGGTGTTGAAAGTGTTAGTGCTTGGAGCCATCATTATGTACACTTTCCCGCCTATAGCCCGCTGGTTCTTCCGCCGTTATAGTGACAATGTGGTGCAATATATTTTTGTCATGGCGATGGTGTTCCTTGGTGCCGGACTGATGGAAATCGTTGGCATGGAAGGTATATTGGGAGCGTTCTTGGCCGGATTGGTATTGAACCGTTTGATTCCTCACGTGTCACCGCTGATGAATCATTTGGAGTTTGTGGGTAACGCGTTGTTCATCCCTTATTTCCTTATAGGTGTCGGCATGCTGATAAACGTAAACGTGTTGTTCGGGCATATAGATTCTATAAAGGTAGCTTCTGTGATGATTGTGGTGGCATTGGTCGGGAAATGGATAGCTTCGTGGTTGACTCAGAAGATTTTCCGGATGCGTGCCGTGGAGCGTGAGTTGATGTTCGGGCTGAGCAACGCGCAGGCGGCGGCCACTCTGGCGGCGGTATTGGTGGGTTACGACATTATCCTTCCCTCCGGTGAGCGGCTGTTGAACGAAGATGTGTTGAACGGGACGATTTTGCTTATATTGGTGACATGTGTTGTCAGTTCGTTCATTACCGAACACACGGCCAAGCAGATTGCCACGAGCGACGATGTAGGCTTGGATGAAGGCAAAGAGCATGAAAAAGAGCGTTTCCTGGTTCCTATAGCTAATCCGGAAACTTTGGAAAGCTTGATGAGTTTGGCGTTGGTCTTGCGCAACGAAAAGATAAGCGACAATTTGGTTGCGCTTAGTGTCATCAACGACAACAACGATTCGGTGAAGCAGGAAATGCGAAGCAAGCGTAACTTGGAGCGGGCGGCCCAGATAGCAGCGTCAACCAATGTGCGGATGAAGACTGTTAGCCGTTTTGATTTGAACATAACAACAGGCATTCTTCATACGGCAAAGGAATGTGATGCGACTGACATTATCATAGGTTTGCATTATAAGGCGAGCATCGTTGACTCTTTTTTCGGTAACATGACAGAGAATTTGTTGAAGAATACATATTTGCAAGTGATGATTGTGCGTTTCCTGATACCTGTCAATACGTTGCGCCGAATAATTGTGGCGGTGCCTCCAAAAGCCGAGTTCGAGCACGGTTTTACCAGATGGATAACATATATGTGCCGTTTGAGCAGCCAGCTTGGGTGCAGGGTGCATTTTTATGCTCCTTTGCGTACTTTGGGATACATCAGCGGTTTTATACAAAAGAAATTCAAGGACACGCGCACCGTTTATTCCGAACTTGAGAATTGGGAAGACTTGTTGTTGTTGACCGGGCAGGTTAATTACGACCATCTGCTGGTTATTGTAAGTGCGAGGTGCGGGTCTATTTCTTACGATTCTTCTTTCGAGAAACTTCCGACGCAGGTCTCCAAATATTTCAATAACAACAGCATCATGCTGCTCTATCCTGAACAAAAAGGCGATCCTAACGAGAGTCTTTCTTTCTCCGACCCGCACGGATGGGCAGAGACGCAATATTATGATAAAGTAGGTAATTGGATTTATAAATGGTTCAAAAAGAATTCGTAAATTGGCAGCAGCGCACGGAACTGTTGCTGGGAAGAGAAAAAACGGAGCGGTTACGCCGTGCCCATGTACTGGTGGTAGGTTTGGGAGGAGTAGGGGCGTATGCTGCCGAGATGTTGTGCCGTGCAGGCATAGGGCACATGACTATAGTAGATGCCGATACCGTGCAGCCTACCAATATTAACCGTCAGCTTCCGGCACTTCATTCCACGTTGGGGCAATACAAGGCAGATGTGCTTGCCGCACGTTTTCGCGATATTAATCCCGATATACGATTGGATGTATTGCCTGTATATTTGAAGGATGAAGCTATTACGGAGTTGCTGGACAGTGAAAGGTTTGATTTTGTTGTTGACGCCATTGACACCGTGGCTCCTAAATGTTATCTTATATATAATGCTTTGAAGCGAGGGCTAAAGATAGTCAGCAGCATGGGGGCAGGTGCCAAGAGTGATATTACGCAGGTCAGATTTGCCGATTTATGGGAGACTTACCATTGCGGACTTAGCAAGGCTGTGAGAAAACGTTTGCAGAAAATGGGGATGAAGCGGAAATTGCCGGTGGTGTTCAGTACAGAGCAAGCAGATACGAATGCCGTCGTATTGGTAGATGACGAGCAGAATAAAAAATCGACTACAGGCACTGTGAGCTATATGCCGGCGGTGTTCGGGTGTTATCTGGCTGAATATGTGATAAAGAGAATCTAAACATTCCTGAGATATGATAGAGATAGAAGGAATAACGAAAAGTTTTGGACAACTTCAGGTGTTGAAAGGTATAGATTTGAATATTGATAAAGGTGAGGTCGTGAGTATTGTAGGACCGAGTGGAGCGGGAAAAACCACGCTTCTTCAGATAATAGGCACTCTTGACAGAGCTGATTCGGGTAGGGTAATTATAAACGGTACTGACGTAAGCCGCATGAAAGAGAAAGAACTGTCTGCGTTCAGGAATAAGGAGATAGGTTTTGTCTTTCAGTTTCATCAGTTGCTTCCGGAGTTTACCGCTCTTGAGAATGTTACAATTCCAGCCTTGATAAAAGGTGTGTCCGCAGCAGAAGCAAAAAAGAAATCTATGGAAATGCTGGATTTCCTTGGACTATCGGCACGTGCGTCGCATAAGCCTGCCGAGCTTTCCGGAGGAGAAAAGCAGAGAGTGGCAGTGGCACGCGCCTTGATTAATAATCCGTCTGTAGTGTTGGCCGACGAACCGTCAGGAAGCCTTGATACTAAAAACAAGGAGGAGCTGCATAATCTGTTCTTTGAACTGCGGGATAAACTGGGACAGACATTCGTTATAGTAACACACGATGAAGGACTGGCAAGCCAGACAGACCGTACAATACATATGCTGGACGGAAGAATAGTTTAATTAATAATGAATAATTAAGAATTAGGACAATCAAACTCAAGTCCTAACAACTAGTAACCAACAACTAACAACCACATACAATTATGAATCATGTTAAATTAGGAGAATATAACCAGCTGGAAATAGTAAAGGAAGTTGATTTCGGAGTTTACCTCGATGGCGGTGATGATGGTGAAATACTGTTGCCTACACGTTATGTGCCTGATGGATGTAAACCGGGAGACGTGTTGAACGTATTTATTTATCTTGATATGGACGAACGTCTCATAGCTACAACTTTGCAGCCATACGTAAAGGTGGGTGAGTTTGCCTGTCTGGAAGTGGCATGGGTGAACCAATACGGTGCATTCCTTGACTGGGGACTTATGAAAGACCTTTTCGTGCCTTTCCGTGAGCAGAAAATGAAGATGCAGAAAGGTAACAGCTACGTTGTACATGTACATCTTGACGAAGACAGCTACCGTATTGTAGCATCGGCAAAGATTGAGAAATATCTTTCAAAAGAGATGCCGGAATATAAGTCAGGCGATGAGGTGGATATCATGATTTGGCAGAAAACAGACCTGGGATTTAAGGTTATCGTAGATAATAAGTTTGCCGGACTGATTTTCAAGAATGAAATATTCAAGGATGTACATACCGGCATGAAGATGAAGGCTTACGTAAAACAGGTACGTCCAGACGGCAAGATTGATATTGAACTTCAGAAGGTTGGAGTAAAGAAGATTGAGGATTTTGCCGATGTACTGCTTGAATATATTCGTAAGAATGGAGGAACAACTCCTTTGAACGACAAAACGGATGCCGAAGTAATATATGAAACATTCGGAGTAAGCAAGAAAACATTCAAGAAAGCTGTAGGCGACCTTTATAAGAAACGTCTGATAGTTCTTGAAGGAGAACAGGGCATGCGCCTGGCATGACGATTACATAAATAGGTTTTGCCCTATATGGCATAGGAATTTTCCTAAAAACCTTTTGGAATATTCTGTTGTGGGAGGATTTTTATCCTCCTATTTTTGTATCAGGAAATTCAAAAAGGTAAGATTATGAAGAGAAAGATTTATTTATTGGTTATGGCAATTGCAGCCGTATTGTTTGCAATGCCGGCAAGAGCATTCGATTTGGGCGATGTAAGAGTAAACGCGCGTTTCCTTACTGACAGAATGGCCTTTGAACTTAAACTGAACCAGAGACAGTATAACGATTTGTATGAAATAAACTTTGATTTCTTCAGCAATGTAGATCCTTATGTCTCTGCTTTGGCCAGGGTTGATGCGCGTGCCATGGATGCCTATTATCGTTATCTGGACGAAAGGAATGATGATTTAAGGTGGATTTTGTCGAATACGGCATATGTAAGGTTTATGTCGATTGATTATTTTTTCCGTCCTATATGCGCTGTCGATAATATGTGTTATCTGCGAGTTTATAAAGTATATCCTGACAGAGGTTTCTTCTATTATGGATTGCCTCCTCATTATTATACTTACAGAGGAGCTCACAGGAGAGCGCATTGTGGCGGTGTAAGTTATTATAAAACGAATTTCAGGAAGCATTATAATCATAAAGTCTATGCCGGATATTACCAGTGCCGTCCGGAACACAGACCTCATGATTTCGGCAGACCGGCTCCATCCGTACGCCCTCCTCGTCCGGTATGTCCGCCGTCAAGACCTGTACCTCCGCCTGCGTCACGTCCGCCTAAACATGAAATGGACAAACGCGACAGGTATGAACGTCGTGAAGTAAGGAACAGAAAAGAGAAGGTGGAAAGAGCAAAAAAGCCTGACAGAAGTTCCACCCGTACCTCCAGAGATGCTTCCCGCAGGAATATACGCGAAATGTAACAGCATAGTTAGTTGTTTTTCATCATCTCTCTCTCTTGTTGTGTTGGTTTTATTTTTATAAAGGTAAATGTTTTCAGGATATAAAAACGGCCATACAGAAACTTATATAGTTTATCTGTATGGCCGTTTTTTATTTATATCAGATTGAAAATCTTATTTCAGTGTCAGAGGTACTCCCTTGTAGAAGTCAAGTATTTTGGTGCGGAATATGTAGTCATACTTTGCCTGTAGTTTCTCCGATATGGCTTTCATCCAGCTGGTTCGGCTTTCGTTGTATTCTGTGGCATTCGCCTTACCTTCGGCATATTTTTCTTTCATGAGGTTGAAAGATGCTTCCGCTGCCTTGTCGGCTGTAATACTGCTCTGATATCTGCTTTCAGCTCCCAGCGCATTGTAGTAAGCCTGTTGTATCTCCTTATACAAAGCCTTTTTGCTGTCTTCAAGTTGCCAGTTCAGAGTGTTCTGCTGTATGCGTGCGCTTCTTACCTGGTTTCTTGTACCGAAACGGTTGAATATCGGGATTGTCAACTGAAAACCTAAATACTGGCTGAAGTTATCTCTTAGCTGTGAGCCGAAAAGACTGTTCTTCATTCCAGCCACCTTATAATAGTTTGTGCTTAACCCGGCGCCGAAGCTAAGTTGTGGGAAATATGCGCTTTTTGTTATTTTTACTGATTTTGCGGCTCCTTCCAGACGATACTGTGCGGCTTTTATAGAAGGCTTGAACAGGATTGCCTGATTGTAAATGTCGGTAGGCGAACTTATGCTTTCCATGTATTCTTCCATTTCGGCAGTGGGAGATACTATTGAGAAGTTTTCCGGCGATGGCAGTTCAAGCAGCTGGCTCAGATCCAGGAGTGACAGTTTGTAATTGTTGTCGGCCTGAACTGCCGACAGCTGGTCTTGTGCCACTCTTGATTTTGCTTCCAGCCATTCAGCTTCCGATGCTTTCCCGTTCTTGAAATATTCTTCCTTCTGTACGAGCATTTCTTTGCTTAATTCCACTTGTATGTGTGCCACCTGCGCAAGTTCTTCGTTGAAAAGAACCTGCAGATAAGCCGATGCCACCTGTATGCTTATGTCTTCCTTTGCCTTGTTCAGGTCTTCTGTAGCTGCCTTAAGGTTTAGTTTTGCAAGTGCTATATTATTGGTTATCTTCAGACCTGTGAAAAGCGGTATGCTTGTATTCAGGTTGAACGAGGTATTCTGTGTGTTCAGGCTTTTGTAAGTGTTGTCGGCCTGGATGCTTCGTCCGAAGTTGAATGAATGTGAGGCACCTCCGTTCAAATCCGGCAGACGGCTCCATTTGGCAGTGCTTAGTTCAACTGCGCTTTGTTCCTTCGATGCTTCCTGCTGCTTTATGTTCAGGTTGTTTTCAATGGCATGGGATATGCACTTCTCCAGATCCCATTTTTCCTGTGCCTGAACATTGGAAGAGAATATCATAGTCAGGGCATACGCTGTTATTATTTTCTTGTTCATCTCATTCTTTGATTAGCGGTTGTAACTCTATTCTTTTTTCAGTCCACGCACAAGGTCGTTTTCCTTAAGTCCGGATTTCACTTCAACATTTATTCCGTCGCTCACACCTGTAGTTATGTTTATGCGCTCGAACTTCTGTCCGGAAACGCTGTCCGTAAGCAGGAATACGAATGTAGAGTCTCCCTTAAACTCCAATGCGCTTTCCGGTATGCTTAGTACCTGGCTGGCCCTTTGAAGTTCCATTTCTGCGTTGGCGCTGTATCCCGAACGTATTGTTACACTGTCCGGCACTGCTATTGCTGCCTTTATCTCAAACTGGTTTGCACCGTTGTTTTCTACGCTTTTCGGCGAGATATATTCCAGGGTGGCATTAAACTGCATATCCTGCAATGCTCCCAAAGTGATTTTTACCGGTATCCCTACAGATATCTTTCCAACTTCTGTTTCATCTACATTACCACGGAAAATAAGGTCGCCCATGTCTGCCACTGTTGCGATTGTTGTACCGTCGTTGAATGTGTTGCTCATTATGACGGAGTTACCCACCTTGATAGGTACATCCAGGATGAGTCCGTCTATTGTTGAGCGGATGAGCGTGCTGCTGAATGATGCGCTGTTTTTTGTGATACCTTCTTTTATGATTTCAAGATTATCTTTGGCTGCCTGTATCTCTTCGCGTGCCTGTTGGGTAGTAAGCAGTGTCTTTTCGTATTCTTCGCTGCTCACCAGTTTCTTTTCGTACAGTTTCTCCATACGTTCAAGGTCGGTTTCTGCCTGTCGCCCGTTCATCTCAGCCAGTCTCACACGGCTTTCTGCCGAGTTCAATTGTCCCAGTTCAGGTATGACCTTTACTTTCGCTATTATTTCTCCTTTCTTTACAGTCTCTCCGGCTTCCTTATATACCTCCGAGATAATTCCCGATATCTGAGGTTTTATCTGTACCTCGTCTCTCGGTTCTATCTTACCTGTTGCAACTGTTGTTTGTACGATATCCGATTTTACAACTTTCAACACGTTGTACTCAACTTCTTTAGGCTGTGATTTCTGATAAAGAAATACAAATGTTCCAATGAACAGCAGTCCGATGACTACCATTATGCCTATTCTGATAAACTTCTTCATATAATTTGGTTTTTAAATTTCCTTTATTTACATATGATATTAAATCAACTAACAACTAAAAACTAACTCTTAATTGAACATCACTCATCCCTTATCGCCTCAATCGGCTTTATTGCCATAGCCCGGAATGCGGGTGCCAGTCCGGCCAGCAGTCCCAAAATGAGCAGTAGGATACACGCTCCTATAGCTCCCCAGAAACTTATCTGGAAGTGTGCGGCAGATGTAGGAGAGGAGAGCGCCTGTTCTACTATGTTGAGGAGAAACACCGCAAACGAAATACCGCTCATCCCTGCTATTATGGTAAGTACCATGCTTTCAGTCAGTATCTGGCTCAGTATGTCGTTGGGACGTGCTCCGATAGCTCTTCTTATTCCTATTTCCGTAGTTCTTTCCTTTACTGTCACCATCATGATGTTGCTCACACCGATAGCTCCGGCCAACAGTGTGCCGAGTCCGACCATCCATCCCAGAACCTCTATACCTGAGAACAGATTGTCCATCATGCCGAACATGGCTTCCGCATTTACACTGATAACAGCCTGCTTGTCGTCAGGATGCACATTGTGTGCGCGTTTTATAACGGATTCCACTTTCTTCTGTACCTCGCTTACGGCATATCCTTTCTTTACAGTAAAACTGAGCATCTGTATCTTGTCGCCATAATTATAGTTGTTCTGCATAGTGGAGAACGGTATTATGATAGACGTTTCCGCCTGTCCCTGCACCGACATGTTTCCAGCAGCCATGTTCACACCTATCACCTGATAGTATATACCGTTCACTTCAATGTATTTCCCGCATGGGTTACTCTTGTCGGGGAACAGGCTTTCGTAGATTCTGCTGCCAAGTACACAGACTTTCCGTCTGTTCAGTATGTCCATATCGTTTATGTACCTGCCCATTGATATCTGCGGTTCCTCTATTTTTGCATAGATGGGATAAAGCCCTTTAAGTGTCCCCGACGTTTTGTTCTCGTTATAGACCATGCTTATATCCCATTTCGTAATATTGGGCGTAACCACCTCAATTTCCGGTACACTGCGGCGCACTCTTTCCACGTCAGTATTTGTCAGTTCCCAGAAACGTCCCTGCTGGAAACCTTTGTAAGCCTTACTCGTCTGGTTTGTGCCCATAAATCCGGAGTTTGTGGCAAACCCAGCAAACTGTTTTATCATCAGGTCCTGTACACCCTTTGTTCCTCCCATAAGAGCCACAAGCATGAATATTCCCCAGAAAACTCCGAAAGCCGTAAGCAGACTTCGGGTTTTGTTTCTTGTTATAGTGAGGATTATTTCCTCGCAGGTATCCAAATCAAATCGTCTCATAATCAATCAGCTCTAAGTGCTTCAATAGGTCGTATCATTACGGCTTTTCTTGCCGGGAACAGTCCGGCAAGTGTTCCGGCTATAATAAGTGTCAGTGTAGCCTGTATGGCTATCTTTATATCTACTGTAGGGTTTTCAAAGAAGGTCATTGAAAACACTCCCGCATCTACCACCTGTTTGCCTGCCACCACATTCATATATTCCGTAGCTGCTATTCCTGCCACCATACCTAAATATCCGAAAAATGTAGTAATGACAACACTCTCCGAGATGATAAGCCATAGTATAGAGGCCGGCTTAGCTCCGAGAGCCTTTCTTATTCCGAATTCATGCGTCCTTTCCCTCACGGTTATAAGCATTATGTTGCTCACGCCTACAATTCCGCTGAGAAGTGTAAATATACCTACTACCCATATGGAAATATTAAGTATGTTTGTAGCCGCCTGTTGTTGCAGGTATTGTGTAAATCTGTTCCATATCCATATTGCGCTGTCGTCGTCGGGTGCAAAGTTGTTGTTCTTGCCTATTGCGGCACGATACTGCTTTTCAAACTCATCGTTGCTTATCTGGTCTGTCAGTCCTTCTGTAGCAAATATGATGTTGTCTATACTGTCGCCCTTGCTGTATATCAGCTGTAGTGTGGTAAACGGTACCAGTGCGCTTGGTGAAAAACTGTTCTGGTCTGAATATATTCCCACCACCTGATACATAACCCCCTGCGATGTAATATATTTCCCTATTCCTTCAGATTTTGGAAACAATATGTCCGCTGTTTTTTCATGAAGGACAATAACCTTTCTCATTTCCTCCATGTCGCGTTTGTTTATGAATCTCCCTTTCACGAGTTTCATCGGTTCCATCTCCATATGGTTCGGGAACACCCCGTTAATGGCTATGCTTACGTTTTCTTTTCCGTAGGTCAGGATGCCGCTATGGCTTGTTGTAGCCCCTACGGTAGTGATGTTAGGTCTGAAACGTTTCGAAGTAATGTTCATGTCACTTTCATTCAGCGAAATGTTCCGTCCTTCGTTCAGTCCGTTGCATGCCTTTGAAGTCACTCCCGGATAAATCTTCATTGAGTTCATCTTCATGTCTGCCGACTGGTTCTCGAAGGCATGAATAAGCCCGTTTCCCGCTCCCAGCAGTACTATGAGCATGAATATTCCCCATGCCACCGCAAATCCTGTCAGGGCAGTGCGCAGTTTGTTGCGCATTATTGTACCGTATATTTCCTGAATAAGATCTGTCATTTCCCCTAAATGTTATTTCATAAAACCGTTCTTTCCGAAAGGAGAAGCGTTATGGTCTATGTTGTCTTCTATCTTTTCTATTATACCATCCTTGATGTGTATAATCTTGTTAGTCTGGTTTGCCACTCCGCTTTCGTGTGTCACTATAATAATAGTAAGTCCTTCCTTGTCGTGTAGTTCTTTCAGAATGTTCATAACCTCAACCGAAGTTTTGCTGTCGAGTGCTCCTGTCGGTTCGTCAGCCAGTATTATTTCCGGTTTTGAGATAAGAGCCCTTGCTATCGCCACTCTCTGTTTCTGCCCTCCCGAAAGTTCGTTCGGCATATGGTGTGCCCATTCCTTCAGTCCTAATTTGTCTAGGTATTCCATTGCCAGTTCGTTTCTTTTCTTTCTGCTTACCCCTTGGTAATAAAGCGGAAGAGCCACATTCTCCATAGCGTTCTTGAACGAAATGAGGTTGAACGACTGGAATATGAATCCAATCATTCTGTTTCTGTATTCGGCGGCCTTTGTTTCACTCAGGTCTTTTATCAATACTCCGTTCAGTGTATATTCTCCGGTGTCATAATTGTCAAGTATCCCCAATATATTCAGTAATGTAGATTTACCGGACCCTGAAGCTCCCATGATTGAAACAAATTCTCCTTTTTCTATGTCGAGGTTTATCCCTTTCAGCACATGCAGTGGAGCTCCGTTATGATACGTCTTGTTTATGTCTTTCAGATGAATCATTTTGTCAGTTTATTAGTAAACACGCGGCTAAATTAGGAAAAAACTTATATACTCGTATTAATAATTGTTTGAAAAATTTGTGAGATTATTGTCTATTGTATATTTTTGTCTCAATAATTAACCCTAAACAATAAATGTCATGACTGTAAATATGGAAAAACCCTATGTGGTTGGTATGGACATCGGCGGTACAAATACCGTATTCGGTGTAGTTGATTCCCGTGGTAATGTATTGGCTTCCGATTCAATCAAAACTCAGGAACATGAGAATATAGATGAGTATGTAGATGCTGTTTGCAAAAAACTTATTCCTCTTTTGCAGCAGTTTGGCGGCGCAGACAAGTTCAAAGGAATGGGTGTCGGCGCACCTAACGGTAACTATTATAAAGGTACAATAGAATTTGCTCCGAATCTTCCATGGAAAGGTGTTATTCCATTGGCTGCCATGTTTGAAGACAAGTTGGGAATACCTACAGCTCTTACAAACGATGCCAATGCAGCAGCAATTGGTGAAATGACATACGGTGCAGCCCGCGGACTGAGAGATTTTATCATGATTACTCTTGGAACAGGTGTAGGTAGCGGTATTGTTGTCAACGGTCAGCTGGTATATGGACACGACGGTTTCGCCGGTGAGCTGGGACACGTAATAGTAGAACGCGACGGACGTACTTGCGGTTGTGGCCGTAAAGGTTGTCTTGAAACATATTGTTCCGCTACAGGTGTAGCGCGTACAGCACGCGAGTTCCTTGTAGCTCGTTCCGAACCAAGCCTCTTGAGAGAAATCCCTGCAGAAGAAATAGTTTCAAAGGATGTTTACGATGCTGCCATCAAGGGTGACAAGCTGGCTCAGGAAATCTTTGAATACACAGGAACAATTCTTGGTAGAGCATTGGCCGATTTCATTGCCTTCTCCAGTCCTGAGGCAATTATCCTCTTCGGCGGTTTGGCTAAATCAGGCGACCTTATCATGAAGCCTATACAGAAAGCCCTTGACGAGAATGTTCTCAAGATTTATGCCGGAAAGACTAAATTATTGCTTTCACAGCTTAAAGATGCTGATGCTGCCGTACTTGGAGCCAGCGCACTAGGTTGGGAAGTTAAGGAAGACTAATCTTTCGTTCCTTATATAAAAGCCTCTCAAACGATGTTTACAAGCATTGTTTGAGAGGCTTTTTCTTGTGTTGACATTTTATTTGTCGTGTTGTTTTTTCCATATATATGGCCGCAGCACATAATAGCTGAAGAGGCTGCCCAGCAGTACGCCTACTATGTTTGCCAGAAAATCCATCCAGTCGCCGCCTCTTGTTTCGGTCAGTGTGGCCTGTCCTATTTCTATCAGTCCGCTCATTATGACAGGACATACAACTCCTCCTATTATTATATGTTTTCTTATCAGCGGAAAGTGCTGTCTGATATGTTCAGTCCACAGAATGACTGTAAGTCCGCAGTACATGCATATATGCACAATCTTGTCTATGTTTTTAATCTCGCTGATAGATGTTTGCGGAGGTTTGAAGAACGACAAATAAACTATAGCTGCTATCACCAGGATAGATAACGGATAGCGTTTCAAATAAGTAATCATGTTATAAATATTAATTTTCTCGTCAAAAATATGATATTTTTTGTACATTTGTGCCGCTAAACAGTTCTATTTATAATTTAATATGCTTTTTTATGCAACATCATCACGACAGAGTAAGTTTTGGAAGTAAATTAGGTGCTATATTGGCAGCGGCAGGTTCGGCGGTAGGGTTAGGTAATATATGGCGATTCCCTTACGAGGCGGGCAATCATGGTGGAGCTGCATTTATCCTTATTTATCTCGGATGTGTTTTCATTTTCGGTTTGCCGATAATGGTAGCCGAGTTTACCATAGGCCGAAGCGCGAAGGCCAGTACAGGAGGTTCTTTCAGCGTTCTGGCACCAGGAACCCAATGGAAATGGGTGGGATATCTTGGTGTGCTTACCGGTTTTCTTATTTTGGGATATTATTCCGTTGTTGCCGGTTGGACACTGGAGTATCTTATGCAGGCTGCCATAGGAGGTTTTGAAGGGAAAAACGCCGAAGGTTTTATATCCATGTTCAATGATTTTTCTTCGGACCCATTGCGTCCTGTCATATGGCTCACTGTTTTTATGCTTTTAACCCACCTTGTTATTGTGAGAGGTGTCAAAAACGGCATAGAACGTTCGTCCAAAGTCCTGATGCCGGTTCTTTTCATACTTGTAGTTTTGTTGGCCATATGCTCAGTTTCTTTGCCTGGTGCCGAAAAAGGTATAGAGTTTCTTTTCAAGCCTGATTTCAGCAAGGTTACTCCAGAAGTGTTTCTTGGAGCAATGGGACAGGCCTTTTTCTCTTTGAGTCTTGGTATGGGATGTTTGTCAACTTATGCTTCGTATTTCGGTAAAGAGACCAGACTAGGACATACTGCTATGAGTGTTGGTATTATAGATACTTTTGTAGCCATACTTGCTGGTATCATCATTTTCCCGGCCGCATTCTCTGTCGGTATTAATCCGGGTTCTGGCCCGTCATTGATATTCATTACATTGCCAAACGTTTTCCAGCAGGCTTTCTCGGCTGTGCCGTTTCTTGCTGTGGTGTGTGCTGTAGCGTTTTACATTCTTTTGGCGCTTGCGGCTCTCACGTCCACTATTTCCCTGCACGAGGTGTCAACGGCGTTTTTACACGAAAAGTTCGGGCTTACGCGTGGCAGGGCTGCCGTTATAGTCTCTACCGGATGCTGGATAATAGGAGTCATTTCGTCGCTTGCCCTGGGAGATTGGAGCGGTTTCAAAATAGCCGGAATGAACTTTTTCGATGCGTTAGACTATCTGACGGCCAAGATCATGCTTCCGGTGTCGGGAATGCTGTCTGCCATATTTGTGGGATGGGTACTTGATAAAACTATTGTAAAAGGAGAAGCTACAAATTACGGTACGCTTAAGCCTACATATTATCCGCTGTATATTTTTATTCTTAAGTTCATATGTCCAGTAGGCATAATGCTTATATTTCTCAATGAGTTAGGCCTTTTCTAAATATACGGTCTGTATGTTTAAGGATTGGCTATTTTACGGCAAAGGCGAAAGGAGGGCTATTATAATACTCCTTTTGGCTTTACTTTTCATATTCTGCGTCGTTGCAGGCGGGATGTGGAAAGGCGGCAGACCTGAAATGAAAGTTGAGGCTTTGTCAATAGCCGACTCACTTTATACCGTAGTGGAAAAGAAAGAATATAATTTCAGACGGCAGTATAGCTATGGCAGGCGGAAAGGTCAGACCGGAAATCAGCATAAGGCGGATGACGGGAGCGGCAGATACCGGCCTGTATCATTATCCGATAAAGCGGAAAGCAGGAAAGACACGTTGAAATATCCACGTCAGGAGAAATTTACCTCCGGTATAGTGATAGATGTCAATACAGCCGATACCTCTGTTCTTAAAAAGATACCCGGCATAGGGAGTGTAATATCCCGCAATGTGGTGAACTACAGGGAACGCCTGGGAGGATTTCATGATATAGACCAGTTGCTGGAAGTAAAATATGTAGATACCGTTTTGCTTAAATGGTTTGATGTAAAAACCGGAGTTTACAGAAAAATCAATGTCAATTCTGCCGGCATTGATGAACTCAGGAAACACCCTTACATGGATTTCTACAAGGCCAGGGCAATTGTGGAGTACAGACGCAAGCGTGGAAAGATAAAAAGTCTGTCGCAGATATCCATGTTCAAGGAGTTCTCCGACAGTGATATTGACAGACTCAAGCATTACCTGTCTTTTGATTAGTCTTAGCCTGATATATAAAAAAGTCGTTCGGCAAACAAATGTCATACGTTTGCCGAACGACTTTCCGGTATTATTTTCAGTGTTTATATCATTCTGCTGTGTATCCGGCAGCCTTTGCTATCAGCACCGGAATCTGTATATTATCCAGTCTTCCGCTGAAGTTGTCAGCTCCTGCTCCTATAGCGAATACAGGTACATATCCGGCCGAGTGTCCGCCGCTAGTCCATCCTACAAGTGCTATCTCGCTCATTATGCGTTTAGCTTCAGCCGCCAAAGCTTCGTCCTGTGCGTATTCGCTTTTTTCCATTTTCGCTTTTTGGCCTTTCAGCGTCTTTTCGTATATATCTTTCAGTCTTGCTTCCTGGCTGTCGGAAAGTTTTATTTCATCCCAGAATCCGAAATTCTCTTCCAGAGCATCTTTAACAGCTTCCCATGGCACGTTGTTCTTGTATTCCTTGCGCAGCGAGTTTATTATTTTTGTAAATCCGCTTTCGCTCACCTTCTGGTTTCCCAGCGCTTTTAGATTAAGTCTGTATTCGCCTGTACCCAAAACTATACCTCCTGTCTCATGGTCAGCTGTCACTACAATAAGTGTTTCGTCCGGATGCTGTTTGTAAAAGTCATAGGCTATTCTGATTGCCTTATCCAAGTCCTGAACCTCACGGAAAGCCGTAGCTGCGTCATTGCTGTGGCAAGCCCAGTCTATTTTTCCTCCTTCCACCATCAGGAAGAACCCTTTGTCAGTATCTTTTGTCAGAAAGTCTATTGCCGAGCGTGTTATATCTTCCAGTGTCATGTCGGAGTCTTTCCTGTCTATGGCGTATGGTATAGCGCTTCTGTCTTTTTCTGAAGCCTTTTCACTCTGGAAAAGAATCATTTTACTTGCCTTTTCGCTTTTCTTCTTGTAGTCGTCTATTCCTCTGGCTATTGAATATCCGTACTTGTCAGCCATTTTGTACAGGTTTTCAGCCGATTTATTGTCCTTGTCGTCAGGCTCCAGAAAATCAGAACCGGCATAGAAATCGAATCCGGTGCTATAAAGGTCTCTACCTATGTTGTAATAGCTGCCTCTTCCTGCCTCGTGTGCATAGAAAGCCGCCGGAGTGGCATGGTCAACGCTCACGCTTGTAGCTATTCCGACTTTGCTTCCAAAATTCTTTGCCCATGTGGCAACACTGTTTACCGGAGTTGTCAAATCCTCAAGTACACCTATTGCTCCGTTCTTGGTCTTGTTGCCTGTGGCAAGTGCTGTACCTGCAGCAGCCGAGTCGGTCACACCGTTTGTGGCTGAATATGTGGTAGATACTGTCGAGTTCGGAAATTGTGTAAAACACAAAGGCATAACGGCTATTTTTCCTTCCAGCTCTCCCTGGAAAAGTTCTGTTCCCTGTACTTGGTTTACACCCATTCCGTCGCCTATGAAATAGAATACATATTTAGCCTGCTGTGCGAGGCTCCAGTTGCATATAAGCAGTAAAAAAGCAAACGATAGATAAAGTTTTTTCATACGATAATTTTTAATGTTCATAGGCAAATATACATATTTATGTGTGTTTTCGTTTCTTTTTAATATTTTTTTTCTTTATGTGAGTGGTACATCATATATATTCTGGAGTTTATTATTACAAATGAATTATATTCCCGATGAAAACCGTTCTTTCAGTCATCCCTTTGTTTTTTCTTCTCTGTTCATGCTATAATGAAAAAGAATTGCCGGAATCCGATTTGTCCGTAGGACTTTATGTCGAGGTAGGCGGACAGTCTTTGTCCAGGACTGTAACCGGAACGGATGGAAGTGTGACTTTCGCCGATGGCGACCGTGTAGGACTGTTTTCTGAGGGGCTTGAGAATCCTGTCTTATGGACTTTCGCTGACTCACGTTGGTCGAACGCAGATAATGTAAAATGGCAGAACCGTACGGACGATTTTGAGTTCCTCGCATATTATCCATGTATTAACATGTCCGGTGTGACACGTCATTCTGTCCCTATGCCGGATTTGTCAGAGCAATCCGGAGATATTGCCGATATTGGTGAAAAAGATTTTCTCGTGGGGCGTTGTATCTCTTCTTATTCCGACAATGACGGTGTGGTCTCTTTTTCCGGCGACAATTCTTTTTCCCATGTCTGTTCACTTTTATATCTTAATATAGTCAGTGACGACCCGGAAAGCGAAGTGACACTGTCGGAGTGTGAATTTTCAGGCGAGGGAATTGTTACTCCGCATGTATATTCGTTTGACTCGTCGTCTATGGAAAAATCCGATAGTGAAGAGGCCTCTGTATTACAAATAAAAGATTTGTCATCGCTTTCCAGCATTGCCGTAATCATAAATCCAGTATCACTTGAAACTCCTCTCCGTTTTACCCTTGTATATTTCAGGGATGGTAGTAAATACGAGGCGTCTGCCTCTTTAGGTAAAGATTTCCCGGCTGCCACATTCAGTAAGGTTACTTTAAGAATAGTCAATGGAAGTCTGGTCATGACAGGCAATGAAGTGCGCGACTGGAATATTGTCACACTCGATGATATAGTGTTAATAGGCTCTTCCATGTAATATAATTGTACTACTTTTGTAATACATAAAGATTTTTCTTGTAATTTTGCGCTTTCAAATCATTTATTCAAGTTTCGCAAATGCAAAACTTGAGTTTTAAAGTAATAAAGGAGGTATCAGCCCACCTAAAGGTGGTCTTAAGTATGTAAAGTTTAATAGTAAGTACATTGACTGTATAATACTGTTTGGCATTTAAGCTTTACATTCTAAGTCAACTTGTTGACTGATAATACTTTATTACTTGCGAAACTTGAATCATTTTAAGAAACTCTTTTAATTATTGGTTGCACGTATGAAAGCACTGAAGGAACGGATATTACGCGACGGGAAATGTTTTGAAGGTGGTATCCTTAAAGTTGACAACTTTATCAATCATCAGATGGACCCTATTCTGATGAAATCCATGGCGGTGGAATTTGTAAGAAGATTTGCCGGAACAAAAATCAACAAGGTTTTGACTATTGAGGCTAGTGGCATAGCTCCGGCTATAATGGTTGGCTATTTGCTGGAACTGCCTGTTGTCTTTGCGAAGAAGAAAAAGCCTAGTACAATGGAGAATATGCTCACCACTACGGTTTATTCGTTTACGAAAGACCGTAATTATGATGTCTGTGTGAGCAGTGATTATCTGTGTCCTGGCGACAAAGTGCTTTTCATCGACGATTTTCTGGCCAACGGAAATGCCGCAAAAGGAATAATTGATCTGGTAAACAAGGCAGGAGCCGAACTGGTGGGGATGGGATTTCTGATAGAGAAATCATTCCAGCACGGCGGCGAACAGCTCAGAAGCATGGGGGTTCATGTGGAATCGCTTGCAATTATTGAAAGTCTTGACAACTGCAAGATAGTTCTTAAAGAAATATAAGTTCTTTAGTTTTTAAGTTTTATAGTTGGTTGATGCTTGCTAACTCATAAACTTACAAACTTACAAACTCACAAACTAATAAACTCAAATCAACAAATGGAAAATGAACAGAATGTAGCCCCGGGCGAGGGGCTGATTTACGGACTTAACGACCGCCCACCTTTGAAGGAAACCATTTTTGCGGCCCTGCAGCATCTGCTGGCCATTTTCGTTGCAATCATCACTCCTCCGCTTATCATTGCCGGAGCATTGGGACTTGACATCGAGACAACAGGTTTCCTTGTTTCCATGGCACTTTTCGCATCAGGCGTTTCTACTTTCATACAATGCAGGAGAGTAGGACCTATCGGTTGCGGACTCCTCTGTATTCAGGGAACAAGTTTCTCTTTTATCGGTCCTATCATTTCAGCCGGACTGACAGGAGGATTATCCTCTATCTTCGGAGCTACTATAGCGGCCTCTACTGTGGAGATGCTTATCAGCCGCGTATTGAAATACACACGTAAGATTATCACTCCACTGGTGTCAGGTATTGTTGTGACCCTTATCGGTATGAGCCTTATCAAGGTAGGTATATCTGCCTGCGGAGGTGGCGTAACGGCGCAGAACGACGGTACTTTCGGAGCGTTCCAGCATGTCGGTCTGGCAGCTCTGGTTCTTGTGCTTATCATAATCTTCAACCGCAGCTCAAACCGCTATCTCCGTATGAGTTCCATCGTTATAGGTCTTCTCGTGGGATATGTAGTTGCATGGGCTTTGGGTATGGTGGATTTCTCGTCAGTACAGAGCTACGGCGGTTTCAACGTTCCTGTACCTTTCAAATACGGAATCTCATTCGATATCTCTGCCATCATAGGTCTGGGACTTGTCTATCTTATCACTGCCATTGAGGCATATGGCGATGTGACTGCCAATTCGCTTATTTCAGGCGAGCCTGTAGAAGGAGAGAAGTTTGTCAAGCGTGCTTCGGGAGGTATCCTTGCCGATGGTTTCAACTCTATGCTTGCAGGTATCTTCAACTCTTTCCCTAACTCTATTTTTGCGCAGAACAACGGTATGATTCAGCTTACCGGAGTTGCCAGCCGCTATGTGGGATATTTCATTGCAGGATTTCTCATTTTGTTGGGGCTGTTCCCGGCTGTAGGTCTTGTGTTCTCGCTTATGCCTGAACCTGTACTTGGAGGTGCCACTCTGCTGATGTTCGGTACTGTGGCAGCTGCCGGAATACGTATTATCGCTTCTCAGAAGATTGACAGAAAGGCTACGTTGGTTATGGCGTTGAGTTTCTCTTTCGGTCTTAGTGTTGAACTTGTTCCGGAGATACTTTCTCAGTTGCCTGAAACTGTGAAGAACATTTTCTCGTCAGGTATTACCACAGGTGGTCTTACGGCTATTCTGGCTAATATTCTGATAAGAATAAAGGAATAATATTGTTTAATTTTGATATTAGGCGATGACTGCTTCCTTATGGGCGGTCATCGCTTTTTTTGTGCCCTGAAATACTTTGCGTTACACGTACGTGTTGCGCTCGTTACACGTTCGTGTAACGCTCGTTTCACGTTCGTGTTCCACCCGTTACACGTTCGTGTAACGCTAATTGGGTCAGAGAATTTCATTCAGAGTGTCCGTTATTTCCACATTAGGATACTCTTCAAGTTCCTTTCGTGTCGTCATCCCGTGCAGCACCCCTGCAAAATCAACTCCGGCGTTGCGTGCCGTTTCCGCATCCACGGTGCTGTCGCCGCAATACAGAACATCGGTTGCTTCTAATCCCAGATGGCTTATGGCGAACGTCAGTCCTTCGGGCGACGGCTTAGGAGTCTTTACATCTTCTCCACCTATTATTATGTCAAGAAATCCTTCGGGCACTTTCTTTCCTAAAAGTTCCATGATTCTGTATCTGTACTTTGTGGAGATTATCCCTATTTTTGCTCCTTTCTCCTTCAGGCGTGACAGCACATCAAGCGTTTCCGGAAACAGTACGGTGTTTGCTGTCATCAGCTTGTCCGCCTGCGCCACATATTCTTTGCGGTAGGCGGTCAGTGTTTCTTTGTTGTCAATACCTGTAAGAATGGTGAACGATTCTTCAAGAGTTTTTCCTATGGTTCGTTTTATTGATTCATCGCTGATGCCGTCATGTCCGTGCATGGCGAGTACGTTTCTGAAACACATTACTATGCCGCGCGATGAGTCGGCCAGTGTATAGTCGAAATCGAAAAGATAAGCCTTGTAAG
>JAHLFB010000030.1 GCA_018884025.1 Candidatus Phocaeicola faecipullorum | reverse complement strand
GCCACGAGGTTCAATGGCTTTTCAGCCAAATACTTTTCGATGTAATCGTCCTGGATTGGAGAAATCTTATTATTGAGTTTCTCCACTTTCTCTGGGATTACATCTACTGCTGTTACATGATGGTGCTGAGATAACAGGGTTGCTATACTCAGACCTACGTAGCCTGTACCGGCTACTGCTACTGTTATATCTTTGAAATTTTTCATCATGAAATTATTTTTTCTTAGTTATAATATTATTCCGAAGTCTTCCACCCCCAAAGCATTCTATAAGACTCGGCTCGTGTATAGCGCCACAACCATCATAAATAGCATTCGGAAGTAAAGAAGTAACGTATTCTTCGCTATTCGCTTGTTGTTATCGGATGTTTGAATAGGCATATTTATTTTCGTCTTCTATAGGATGTTTTATTCTTCAGTCCCAAATAGTATTTATACAATAAAGCAAAATGAAAATTGCGATATACATTATTGCCTATTCTTACAAATACTTCATGAATAATTCCATTAACAACCAATAAAGAAATGATACTGTCACGGTCTTTGTTCTCTTTCAACTTTCCTTCTTTTAGAATTAAATCCAAGAGAGTAAACATATCCTTTTGGCTCAATTGTTCCCTTTTAAGATAAGATGGTGCTTTCTCTCGTATATAGTCAAATATAGGAACCAAATCCTCATTGCCTTTTTCGCTTGACAAATCGCGGAAATGATGCTCCACTGCATTTGCTCTTGTTTTACCAAATGTATAATAATACTGGGGTAAAATAGGACAATCTGTATTATCTTCCTTCAAAGCATGCTCCAATGCTTCAGATATTAAGTCGATAAATGGTCGCAAACTAATTGTTTCGTTTGCATTTTTGAGATTCTTGAAAAACCAATCATAACTTTCCCCAAAACGAGGAGAATTATTCGTATCTGCATATCTTCCAAAGAATGTTGCGCACAAATGACGTAAGACGTAATCATCCAATGGTGGTTGACGATTCAAATCATTGATTGTCTTAACAACTTTATTGATATAAAAGTTAGGATAGAATTGATAAAGTTTCATTATCTCAAAGAATTCATCCCATGAATTTGACAGAATCAACTTGAAAAAATATGCAAACAATTCTTCGCAAGTCCACTCGATAGAAATTGTTCTATTTGAAAGTTCATTTTTATTATTCAAGTTGGATATTTTTTCATACAAATCACTACGTAAGAACAACTTTGGTGATATTGAATCATACTTCATACGTCTGCATAGGTTAATCAATGGAGAGATTCTCTCGGACCACATATGTGGCTTGACTATGCCATCTAATTCGTCAAAGATAATAATTATCTTACTATTTTTATCTCGCAGATAAGAATTCAGTTGCTGCATATCAGATTCAATTGCAATCATCTTTTCATCTGAAGCAATAGTCTCTTTGAAACGTGAAGCGGTTGCTATATCATCAAATATAGGAAGTACTTTTAATGAAGACTTATACCCATAAGGAGAGTCTAACATGATAGCGTTCCATATATAAGCTGTCCAAAATCTTTCAAAAAAATAGTCATTCGTACCTTCAATATTATCAAACTTAACAGTGTCTATACGTCTGTTATTATCCCCTATTATGTGGATAAATTTGCAGTTTAGAGATGTTTTATTGGCTCTCTGCTGTAAAGAATTGACGATTTTCTCCTCTCGAAGTGAACGATAAATATAACTTTTGCCAGTTCCTTTGTTTCCCAAAACCAATATCTTGTCCGGATTAAACAAATCTTCCATACAACTTCTGAAGAAGTACCTTCCCAACTCTAATTCTCGATTATAATCTGTGATGTCTTCAGCATAGAGAAGTGGCATTCTTTCCTGTAAATTAGAAAGGATTATTTTCTTAAGTTTTCCTTTTTCAGTATCAGGTATTTTAGAATTTACATTTTCTTCTACTACAGTAACTTTTCCATGTGATACAACTTCAGGTATTACATCATTCCGAGTTTGCAACGTAACGTGTTTAGAATCTTCCAAGGCATTATTTATCGCTTCAAACAAAGTATTGTATTCTGGAAAATTTCTTTCGGTCATCATATCAACGAAGTCACGAAAATCCTCATCCGGAGTTCCCAATGCTGCTAACACTTCATTATATGTGATACAATATCTATCTAAAGTTAACTCTTTGGAATCAGACTCATTATCATATTCTGCAGACAAATGATTAAGGTAGAAATCTATGTTTTTGTTGAAAGATTCAAACTTGCCTCTTTTTCCTTGAGCTGGAACAATAGAGTTTACAACCATTATTCTTGGTGAATTTTCATTTTTCAAAGAATCTAAGAAGAAATGAAGACCAGGAATCGTCTGGGTAGAATTTCCAAAGAAACCTACAACCAAATCAGACAATCGGAAAGCCGAAATGCCAAATACATCATTAAAGCCAGTTCTTGAATCAATAAAAATTGCATCTGGACCTAATTGGTCATTTATTCGCTTTATTAATATCTCAAACTGATTAACCAATGTATCAGGGCTGAAGAAATCCAATCTTGTCAATCCATTCAAATAGTGTTCCAGATTGGTATGAAAAAGATTTCCTATACTTTCTTCATCTTCAAGATTACCAGCTGGAAAAACATAGATTTCCCCTTCTCCAGAATACTGCTTTGAAACCTCCCAACAATAATTGGTTACCGATTTATCTTCTTCATTATCATCCATAAAATACTCTATAAGTCCATTAGAATAGATTGGAGAACATGGATCTTTGAGAAAAAAGTTTGTAAAACCTGGAGCTTCAAAATCACAATCAAGAATAACTATTTTCTTCTTATGATTTATTGCTAAAAATGATGCACAAGAAGCCAACGTTGTAGAACGTCCAACACCTCCTTTATAACTATAAAAAGTCACAACAGGAATGTCATTGTTCTTTTTCTTGACTGGATTCAGCAAGTTCGACAGATGCCTTCTTGTTGAATCTATGTTTACCTTTTCTTTAGATTCAAATATAAATGACTCCAAGAAGTCATCTGAATTTGCTTCATCTGCGGTAAAACAACTCAAGTTTACATCATTGTAAGACGAAAAAACATCAATAATTTCATCTTGGGATACACTTCCCAAGATAATATAAACATCAACCAGATTATTATAGTTCAATATTATTCGATAATCTGAGATTTTGTCCTGTTTATGCAAAGAAGCACATTTAGTATATACTTCTTCTACTACATTGAATATATTAATCATGAATAATATTTTATCTTTAATTGATTAAACATTGATTCTATATCAAAAAGATATTTTTTTAAGTCTTCTTCTGAAAAATCTAAATCAATACATGTCTTTGGATTTTGGTATCTTATGACTTCACTCCACCCACAAAACATTTTTCTTTCTTTCGAATCACTTATTTTATTACCTAATAGAGCTACACCAGAATAGTCACAATGTGCATTCGATGTAGCAAAAGACAATTTCCTGGACAAATTATGTGTTTTGAAACCTTTTTCATAATATGGATAACTCTCTATATGTTTGTTCTTCTGCCAATTAAGATTGACAAAAAACGTATAGCTTATCATTGTTTCAATCACATAGCCACTTAGATAATATATGTCCAACTTTAATCGTTCTCTTTTTGCTGTTAGATGCCCTTTGCTATTCATAGAATCCAAAGATTCCATCAAAGTTTTACAGACATCCAAATGGCGTAAAGCTGATTGATAATACTCTTTATATTGCATAAGCACAAATTTTTCTACATTGAAATACTCTTATCAAACTTATGACGAAGGTAACGATGGAGGTAAGTGGTCACTTTAGGTACGTTAAGCCCTAAGATGAATACTTTTTTATTATCTTTTTAGAAAAATCATTTGAAATTACGCCCAAGCAGTAATAGTAGCCAGCTGCCATCTATGAGCGAGTAAGTCTACCAATTTGTTCTTTACAGAACCCATGAAGGTTCTTGCTCTGTATATCACCATTACAGCGTCCCCACTATTTTACAAGTTGTTACGCCCATCAGTTTTTAGAAAAAAGTTATATTGTATCGTTTTGCAGAAGACAAGCTGCACTCGGCTATTTGAAAGCCAGCTTTCATTGCGTTCGTTTGCGTTATCTTTTAGGGTGAAGAATTGCTAAGCACTCTCCTACACCTCATCTGTTTTTTCAACATAGTAACATGGAAGCATAGCTTATTTTAGAGAATTACTCTTCAGCTCTTTACTGATTACCTTCCCCATCACCTTCTCTATATCGAAGAAGGTCATGGGGTCGTTGTAATCAATCTCCGAAATGGTGTTGTCCATATCATTAACGGCATAGCCTATTCATTCAATGGATTCTTCAAGATCTTTCATATCGATTCGAGAATAGTTTTCCTCGAAACGGTCGAGAAAGAAGGATACCACTTTGGAATGCTTCGTCAAGTATTGGTGAAAGGAAGACTCTATTTGTATAAATCCACGTTGATATCGAATGGACTATCAAAGTCTTTCAGCATAGCATGTTTTGTATCTTTCTCTGAGAGATTGGCATGCTCTGTAGGAATCTTCCAATCGATACCGAGGGAATCATCCAGGATAGAGATACCTCCATCTGCTTCTGGATAATAGAACTCATCGCACTTATATTGGAAGACGGCTGTTTCTGAAAGGACTGCGAAACCATGAGCAAATCCCTTTGGAATGAAGAACTGACGATGATTGTCTTCTGTCAGCTCTACTGCCACATGCTTGCCATAAGTAGGGGAGCCCTTGCGAATATCTACAGCTACATCGATAAAATCTGCAAGTTTCTCAGCCTAAAGAGAAGAAAACTTACAGATTTATCACAGACTTTTATAAATTAAATTACTGAATACCAGTAAATAAGTACATTTTTAAGGGACGACTAATTACATAATAAGGTATTAGCATCAAAACGCCTTTCCAAAAATACTTCCGTAACTATCTCTTTTCTCCGCTGCCCCTATATATAATAAGGTATATGTCACTCTAACCAATCGGTGAGGTCGAGGTCGTGGAGGTCGGCGGCGATGACGGTGATGCGGTTGTCGTACTTACGGGCGGGATGGCCCTGGACGATGATCTGCGTGTAGCGGGTGGGCGACAGCTGAAGCGTGAGACACACATCGCTGCAGGCAGCGGCGAGGTCGCGGCCGACGACGATGATCTCCGCATGGCGGTTGGCCCGCAGCATATCGTTGAAGAAGGCGTCGCCGCCATGAAGGGTGTGGCCGAGGATAAGGATGCGGGAGGCACGATGAATGGCCTCCGCCGTGCGGTACCATGTCGTGACATAACGGCCTGTGATGACGGGCTTCAACTTCAGCGGCGGCATGAACGAGGGGATGGGTACGGCGAGGCGGTCGCCCTCCAGGCTCAGCTCACCGGCAAGGCGGTCGGCGAAGAAGACGGGAAGGTCGAGTGACAGGAGGTCGTCGACCTGCAAGTCGTTCTTGTTCTCCACGTCCACATAGTGGGTGAGGTCGCCGTTGAAATAGATCGACGAGGGCGAGGCGGCAGCGGCCAGGGTGGTATGGTTGAAGGTGACGACCTGCACCTGCTCCCTGCCACTCAGTTGGCCGTACACGGGGGCGGAGCCTGACTGATTGCCGGCAGCCACGGTCTGCTCCTCGTGGACGAGGTAGGCCCAAAGGGTCCACGCTATGTAGAGGTAGGTCTTGACGAGGCTCTGGCGGTTGGTGAAGAATCCGTAGAAATAGCGGGCCAGGAGCTGGCCGATGTCGAGCAGATTGCTGTAGACATGACGGAGGATGGGGTTCTCGGTGTCGTGTAGGCTCGTCTGGAGGATGTAGCGGATGATGTCCTCGAAGGTCTTGGTGTAGTTGACGCGGGAGAAGTCAATGATGGTCTCGTCGGAGGGGGCCTTGCCCGTCACCTCACGAATGAGCTCCTCGGTCTCGGGATCGAGGGTGGCACCGGCCTTCACCTCGGTGATCTTACTGAAGAGACGGACGATGAGCCGGCCCATCTTGCACTGCGGCTCGTCGAGGGCGCCGTTCTCCTCCAGCTCACGGCTGACGCGCCGGCAGATGGTGTCGCGCTCGCGGTCGAGGTCGTGGGCGAGACGCTCGATGGCGTCGTCGACGAACCTGCTGTAGCTGAAGCGGAGGCCCTTGAGATGCTTGCGCAGGGCACTGTCCACCGCCTTGCCCTCATCGGTGGACAGCCAGTCGGTGATCCGGGGCACCAGACTGCAAGGATTGGAAAAGCCAGCCGCGGTATCCACACCCGCGCTGAGGACAACCACCGTGCGTGCGGCAGCCTCCTCGTGAAGTGGGACAGGCGTGCCATAGTAATTGTTCTGTACGGCTTGGGTGGCAGCGGGATTCACCTGCGAGTGGCCGCCGTTGATGTCGATGTTCGTTTCCGCCATTACGATGCTGCTTGTTCAGGTATCCTTGGATACTTGGACATTTATCCTTGGATATTTTGCCGTTTATTATTGGATACTTGGGCGTTTATCCTATAAGCCTTTTTCCCGCCTGTTTCGCTTGTATACCGTCCAAGCCTCGTTGATGTTCAGGCGGAGGTTGTCGATGCCTTTGCCTTTCTCCAGTCGGACGAGGAATGGCAGGAGGAGACGGATGAATTTTTCCTTTGCAATCAAGTCACCGTTCAGTTTGGGTTCGTCGGCGCACATTTGGGCGACCGCTTCGCCCACCTGTTGCGCCGTGGTGCAGGCGGCAAGGGTGGCGATGTAGGCTCGCAGGGTCTCTTCCTTTTCTATATAGAGGGAAAGGCGGCGTTCGTCGTCAGAAGACCAAGGGCGTGACGGCTCATCAGGGGCAGGCACTTCTGGTTTTCCCTGCTCGTAGTGGAAATGCTGCTCCGCCTTGGTGGCGTTGGGCAGTATCTGGTTCGTGCCTCCATAGATGTTGATGTTGACGCTTGACGCGGTTTTTTCTTCCATGTTTCTGTTGTTTCCCAATATTTTTTCCTCTTTTTTCCAGCGTTCTTCAATGGTCTTTCAATGCCTTTCAACGGAATTGTTTTCGCTTGGCTGGCATCGTATCTTTGCAGTGTCGAAAGGATGAAGCGCGCTGCCCGTAGACAAATGAAAACCAATGTTTAACGCTAAAAAAGGAAAAGTATGATTGACTATTCTGTTTACATGATGACTCCTACTTACAGTAAGGATGAAACGCCCAAGGCGTATGCCAAGAACCAAGTGTCTGAAATCTGGTCGCTGGAAAAGTTCGCCAAGCACATCTCCGACCACAACGGCGTGTATTCACGCGGCACGGTGAAAGGCGTAATCTCCGATATGTGCGAGTGCTTGGTGGAGCAACTGCTTAACGGCAACAAGATCCAGCTGGGCGAGCTGGGTACTTTCGGAATCTCCATCAGCAGCGAAGGGGCGGAGAGCATCGAGAAGTTCGCGTCCAAGAACATCAAGGCGGTGAACATTCTTTTCTCGCCAGGTGCTGACTTCGAGAACCTGATTGGCCGTGCCGAGTTCAA
>JAHLFB010000266.1 GCA_018884025.1 Candidatus Phocaeicola faecipullorum | reverse complement strand
ATCCCTTTTCTTACTCCTTGACGATTCATTCTTGACAGTATTTCAATGATCTCTTGAATATATTTTTGAACCGGATTATACCGATTCTATGTTTAATTTTAATTTATCGGTAAAAATTTACCGAAGTATTGATTCTATAAATACAATCTATATTTTTATATATACAACTTATGTTTTTATAAATACAAGTTATATTTATAAAGATACAATCTATATTTACAGATTTATTCAGCACAAAATATATTTTTAATTCCCGTGTACGGAGTTTATTTTAAGGTAAATATATGGCCATACATAGTGGATTAAGAAGTTTTACAACCCATGACAATATAACTTCGGAGATATTGTTGTATTTTTGCACCGATTAATCGATTAAAAATTAAAGACATGTCACAGAAAATGAATGAAAATCATCTGAACGGACTTACTGACCAAGAGGTTATTGCCAGCCGTCAGAAATATGGGGAAAACCTGCTTACTCCTCCAAAGCGTCCGTCAATCTGGAAACTTTATCTCGAGAAATTCCAGGACCCTGTCATCAGAGTTCTTCTGGTGGCTGCCGTTTTTTCACTTATCATATCAATTATCGAGAATGAATACGCCGAGACTATAGGTATTTTCTTCGCTATTTTCTTAGCTACAGGTATCGGATTCTATTTTGAATATGATGCCAACAAGAAGTTCGACCTTCTGAATGCTGTGGGCGAGGAAACGCCTGTAACCGTTATACGAAACGGAAAGGTAAAAGAAATTCCGAGAAAGGAAATCGTAGTCGGAGATATCGTAATTCTGAACACTGGTGATGAGATTCCTGCCGACGGAACACTGGTAGAAGCTGTTTCACTTCAGGTGAACGAAGCTAATCTTACAGGTGAGCTTATGGTGAACAAGACTACCGACCCTGAACATTTTGATGATGAAGCTACCTATCCGTCGAATGCGGTGATGCGTGGTACTACTGTTACCGACGGACACGGAACGATGAAGGTTGACCGTGTGGGTGACGCTACAGAAATCGGTAAAGTGGCTCGCCAATCGACAGAACAGAGCGACGAAAAGACTCCGCTAAACATACAGTTGGAGAAACTTGCAAACCTGATTGGTAAGGTAGGTTTCACTATCGCAATACTTACTTTCGTGATTTTCACAGGTAAAGATCTTTATGCTTATTTCACTGCCAATACAGTCGATACTTGGGAACAGTGGCTTCAGGTGGCTCAAATAGTACTGAAATACTTCATGATGGCTGTAACGCTGATTGTTGTGGCTGTGCCTGAGGGACTTCCTATGAGTGTGACACTGAGCCTTGCGCTGAACATGCGCCGTATGCTGAAGACAAACAATCTTGTGCGCAAGATGCATGCCTGCGAAACGATGGGTGCCATCACTGTGATTTGTACAGACAAGACCGGTACTCTGACTCAGAACCTGATGCAGGTACACGAAGCACAAGTGGACGAATCAAATCCTGAGCTTGTGGCAGAAAGCATTGCCGTAAACTCTACCGCTTTCCTTGAAGAGAAGGCCGAAGGAGAAAAGCCGTCGGGTGTGGGTAACCCTACAGAAGTCGCCTTACTCTTATGGCTCAACGGAAAAGGAGCCGACTATATCTCACTGCGTGAAAATGCTCATACAGTGAACCAGCTTACATTCTCTACAGAGAGAAAATATATGGCCACACTCGTTGACTCACCTGTAATGAACAAACGTGTTCTATATATAAAAGGTGCGCCTGAAATCGTGATGTCTAAATGTTCATTGAGCGACGATAAAATAAAGGCATATAACGAACAGCTCCTTGCATATCAGAACAAGGCTATGCGTACCCTTGGACTTGCATACAGAATCATCCCTGAAGGAAAATCAGAAGATTGTGCAGAGCTTGTAGCTGAAGGCAGCATGACATTCCTCGGAATATTCGCAATAAGCGACCCTATACGTCCTGACGTGCCTGATGCAGTAAAGAAATGCCAGTCGGCAGGTATCGGTGTGAAGATTGTAACCGGTGATACTCCGGGAACAGCTACAGAAATTGCCCGTCAGATTGGTTTGTGGACTGAAAACGATACTGAGCGCAACCGTATCACAGGTACAGACTTTGCCGCATTGAGCGATGAAGAGGCTCTTGAAAGAGTGCTTGACATCAAGGTTATGAGCCGTGCGCGTCCTATGGACAAACAGCGCCTTGTACAGTTGCTACAACAGAAAGGTGCGGTAGTGGCAGTTACAGGCGACGGTACAAATGATGCTCCTGCCCTCAACCATGCCCAGGTTGGTCTGTCAATGGGTACAGGTACTTCTGTGGCTAAAGAAGCCAGCGACATCACTCTGCTCGACGATTCATTCCACAGTATAGCTACAGCCGTGATGTGGGGACGTTCGCTTTATAAGAACATACAGCGCTTCATCGTATTCCAGCTTACCATCAATGTGGTGGCATTGCTGAGTGTTCTCCTCGGAGCATTCTTCGGTTCTGCCCTACCGCTTACCGTTACACAGATGCTTTGGGTGAACCTGATTATGGATACATTCGCAGCCATGGCTCTGGCTTCAATATCTCCAAGCATGGACGTGATGAACGAGAAACCTCGCAAGCGTACAGACTTCATCATCAGCAAGGCTATGCAGAAGAATATCTTCGGTACAGGTATCTGCTTCCTTATCGTACTGATGGGACTCATGGCTTATATGAACAATTCTGCCGCAGGTATGGATGTTCATAACCTGACAATATTCTTCACTGTGTTCGTGATGCTTCAGTTCTGGAATCTGTTCAATGCCAGCGTATTCGGAACAAATCATTCCATTTTCAAGGATGCGGGTCATGCGCTTGGCATGCTCAGTGTGGCACTGATAATTCTTGTAGGACAAATCCTGATCGTAACTTTCGGAGGTAAGGTATTCCGTACGGAAGCCCTTCCGCTGACAGAATGGATTTACATTATTGCAAGCACTTCAATAGTGCTTTGGATTGGCGAAATATGGAGAGCTGTTAAAAGAATAAGTTCAAAATAAACAGTAGTATATATGAATTCCAACATAAAGAATATAATATTCGACTGGGGCGGTGTTCTGATTGATGTCACGATGGATAAATTCATGGCTGAATGTAACGCTGTTGGCATAAGCCTCAGGGAAAACGAAATAACCGGTACACACAAAGCCGGTTTTTTCCTTGAATATGAACTAGGAAAGATTTCAGATGAAGAACTGCGAAATGAACTTCGCCGCAGAGCGGGCAGAGATATAACAGACTCTGAACTGGATCGCATATGGAACACCATGATTGAAAAAGTCCCCGAAGAAAAGCTCGAACTTCTGTACGAGTTGAGGAACAAATATAATCTGTACATACTGAGCAATACCAATGGAATACATTGGGACAATGTAGCACCGGAAGTATTCAGATATAAAGGTTTGGGAATAAACGATTTCTTCAAAAAAGTATTCCTCTCACACAAAATGCATCTGGCAAAACCTGATAGGGAGATATACATTAAAACTTTGGCAGAAGCAGGTATCAAGGCTGAAGAAACTCTCTTTATAGATGACTCGCCGATAAACTGCAATGCCGCGCAGACGGTAGGAATAAATGCCGTACATTATATTCCGGGAGAAGACCTTTCAAAGATTTTCAAATAACAGAAATGAAGTTCATAGAAGAAAACGAAATACCTGACATAGAGCCATGCGCCGCAACAATAGGTTGCTTTGACGGAGTACACACCGGACACCGTTTTCTGGTAAAGCAGGTTTGTACTACAGCAGCCCGACACGGCTTGAAGAGTGCGCTGATAACATTTCCGGTACATCCCCGACAGGTCATGCAGGCCGATTACATGCCGGAACTGCTGTCTTGCCCCGGACAAAAAATATCGCTTATCAGAAATCTTGATGCCGACTATTGCATAATGCTCCCATTTACCAAAAGCCTGTCTATGCTGACAGCAAGACAGTTCATGGAGCTTCTGCATGACAGATATAACGTAAAGGCTTTAGTAATAGGTTACGACCATCGTTTCGGGCATAACAGGACTGAAATATTCGATGATTACTGCCGGTACGGCGAAGAGCTTGGCATGACGGTGACCAAGGCTGAGCCTTTAAAATGCGACTCCACAGGTACATATATCAGCTCGTCAGCTATAAGAAAATTATTAAAGGAAGGAGATATCGAAACGGCAAACAGATTTTTGGGATATAAATACCACATAAACGGGACCGTGACGGAAGGGCACAAGATAGGACGGAAAATAGGTTTCCCGACGGCAAATATAGCTCCGTCATGTCCGGAGAAACTCATACCGGCCAACGGAGTGTATGCGGTAAATACATGGATTGGCGACACGATGTATAAAGGGATGCTCAACATAGGCAACCGCCCTACAGCCAATAACGGCAACGATACAAGTATAGAAGTACATATTATAGGTTTCAATGGTAATATATATCACCAGCCGTTGCTGATAGAGTTCATAAAAAGAATCAGGCCTGAAATAAAATTCTCCTCACTGGAAGAACTGGCCGGACAACTGGAAAAAGACAAGACTATAATTTCAAAAATAGAATAATTTTAAAAACAACAAATGAAGACATTCGAAGAATTAGGCGTTTCGGCAGAAATACGAAAAGCTATTGAGGAAATGGGATATGAATATCCCATGCCCGTACAGGAAGAAGTAATACCGTATTTGCTGGGAAACGGAAACGACGTAGTGGCTCTAGCACAAACCGGAACCGGAAAAACAGCCGCATTTGGTCTGCCGCTGATACAGAAAATAGATATTAATGAATGTGTACCGCAGGCACTGGTGCTCTGCCCTACACGCGAACTGTGCCTGCAGATAGCAGGTGACCTTACCGACTATTCAAAATATATTTCAGATCTTAAAATATTACCTGTATATGGAGGTTCATCCATAGAAAGCCAAATAAAAAGCCTGAAAAAGGGTGTACACATAATAGTTGCTACTCCGGGACGATTAATAGACCTGATAGAACGCAAGGTGGCACGCCTTGAAACAATAAAGGACGTTGTAATGGACGAGGCGGACGAAATGCTTAATATGGGATTTACGGAAAGCATAAACGCCATACTTGAAAAAGTTCCTGAAGACCGCAACACACTGATGTTCTCCGCTACGATGAGTCCGGAAATATCACGCATAGCAAAAACATACTTGCACGATGCTAAAGAAATAACCATCGGTACAAAAAACGAAGGAAGCAAGAACGTAAACCACATAGCGTATATCGTACACGCCAAGGATAAATATCTTGCACTGAAACGAGTTGTGGACTATTATCCTCAGATTTACGGTATCATTTTCTGCCGTACGAGAATAGAGACACAGGAGATTGCCGACAAGCTTATTCAGGACGGATACAATGCAGACTCTCTTCACGGGGAACTGAGCCAAGCTCAGCGCGACCTGGTTATGCAGAAGTTCCGCCAGCGTCATCTGCAGCTTCTGGTCGCAACAGATGTTGCGGCTCGCGGACTTGACGTTAACGACCTTACACACGTAATCAACTATGGTCTGCCTGATGATACTGAAAGCTATACACACCGCAGCGGTCGTACCGGACGTGCCGGAAAGACAGGTATATCTATCGCCATCATCAATATGCGCGAAAAGGGAAGAATGCGTGAAATAGAACGTATAATAAACAAGAAATTCACTATAGGAACACTTCCTGCCGGAAAAGAGATTTGCGAACAGCAGCTCATAAAGGTTATTGACGATATAGAAAAAGTTAAGGTTAACGAAGAAGATATAGAGGCATTTCTACCAAATATATACCGTAAATTTGAATGGCTGAGTAAGGAGGACCTTATCAAGCGTGTGGTATCAATGGAGTTCAACCGCTTCCTGGAGTATTACCGCAACGCGCCTGAGATTGAACAGCCTAAAGCGAATGAAAAGGAGAAATCCGACAAGCCTCGCAAAGACCGTGGCAGCGATAAGGAAAAGACAGCCCGTAAAGCTGAAAAGGGTTATGCTCGTCTCTTTCTCAACATGGGTAAGACCGACGGTTTCTATGCAAATCAGATAATAGAACTGATTAACCGTAACACAAAGAAAGAACGCATACAGATAGGACGCATTGACCTGATGCAGAACTTCTCATTCTTTGAGGTTGCAGAACAGCAGGCTGACATCGTTATAAAAGCTCTTAACAAAGTCGTTATAAAGGGTAAGAGGATTATAGTGGAAGTAGCCGGAGAGAACAACGGCAAGAGTGACAAGAGCGGCAAGAAACGCGATTCGAAGGCTTCAAAAGAAAAGAAAGAGGCTCCGGCAAAGGAAAATAAAGCCTCAAAGAAAGATAAGCCAAGCCGTGAGGAACGCGGATATACATCTGCACGAGGTCCGAAGCATAAAGACGACTGGAAACAGTTTTTTATACACGATGAATCATCATCAAATCCGGGATTTGATGATACCGGAATGGGAAAGAAGAAAAAGAAGAAATAAATCACATACTACTAAAAAAAACGAAATGCGCAACTTCCGGGCTGCGCATTTCGTCTTTTATTTATTTGTCCATTACAATAAGTTCAAGTTTCTTTGCATTGGTACGTGTCTTGAGCCAGTCTGCCATACGTTTCTTATCGGCAGCAGATGGTTTCCTGGCACATTGCAATATAGCGAACGTAAGTGTATCAGGTTTAAGACTGTCAAGTTCCAGACGGATACTGCGTGACAGAGCTACCGACTTGATACCTCCACCGAACAAAGCTTTCATCTCACCAGCCAAACGTTTATCTGCCTGTCCGCTGCGTGTATATAAATCAAGCAATGTCTTTAAAGAATCAACTTCATGCTGGCGTAAGGCCAGTTTCTGTTCACTTTTCTTATAGAAATCCTCCATAACCATAGACTTGATATTACTGATATCCATTTC
>JAHLFB010000265.1 GCA_018884025.1 Candidatus Phocaeicola faecipullorum | reverse complement strand
ATTCCGGTCTCGTGGGCTCGGAGATGTGTATAAGAGACAGGGCATAGGGCTGAGTAATGTTTTGATTTGCAACTATAAAATTACTCATTTTCTGCGATATGTGGAAATCCCTGTGCCTCTTTTATATCCCAAGAAGAAGGTTATCTATTAACTTGCGAAACTTGAAATACTAACAAACCCAGAGACTGTACTTCCAAAACTATTAAATAGCAAATAAGGCCGATATTCACCATCTTTAAAAGTTACATTTATCGGTACATTATGAGTTAACGGGCCAATTCCACCTTGTAAAAATTTCCACCTTTGTCTACCTGACCCATCGTCTTTTTCTTCCAATACGACATAAGTCATACCTTTACTAATCCTATCAGCAGATAAATAAGCACTTCCTTGTCCCATATTTTTCACATAAAAGGTAATTCCATTTAATTCTGACAAAGGATTAAAATCCAAATCACTTCGACTCAATGGTACATTCAAATTTTCATTATCATTTGCTATATCATTAAAGTCCTCTTTTTCACAAGACGCCAAACAGAGTAAAGCGAACCAAATAACAAAATAAAACTTTTTCATAATTATATTCCATTTATAGCTATAAACTTAGAGCCTGTTTAAATTTTGCTTAGGTTTATTTTGAGAATTGTTTTCAAGTATGTTTTTCTGATTTTATAAGAAGGATAGTGGCTACCTAACGCATAAAACTAGGAAAACAGACCGGACTCAAAAGAGACCTGATAATATAAACTTTATCGGAAAATTTAAACAGCCTCTTATTATCAAACAAATATCATTTATTTGAATTTGAACTATTATTTTGATACTCCAACCATTGTTTATAATATTCAACGGCACTAGGATAGTTCAATTCCACTATTCTGTCCAAGATTTTGTTTTCTTCATAACTCCCGTCGGTAGATTGTTCATAAGAAATGACGATTTTATTCGGTTCCTTACCATAAGTTGCCTTATACGAACTTAAAGCCGCACTCAAATCAAAATGTTGCCAACATGCCGTCAATTCACTAAATTTATCATCGTCCGCTATGTCGGTCACTTTATGACGCAAATACAATGTCATGGAAGAACCGTCAAAATCTTCTGCCGGATTATAATGCAAAGTAAATTGATGGGCAGCTATTTCATCCAGGGTTTCATCGTTGTCAACGTCTCTCAGATAGAAATTTACACATAAGAACATATCGTTCAACTGATAAAACCCATAAACGAACTGCGGACTGCTAGACGATGTCAAAGAATAGATACCTGCATTCGCATCCGTTTCAGTTGGAGTCGTCGGCAACACCTGCCCTTCAAAGACCGGACCAAGCCCCGCCAACGTTATATCTACTTCATTCCCTGTCATTTCCTGTTTCTCATAAGTGTACGATATAAGAGCAAAAGGAGTAGTAGGCCATGTTGTTACCTGTGAAGCATTCAGAGGATTCAACTTTGCGCCAAATTGGGTAGTAAACGTATGAAGACCTAAATAATTGTTCAGTTTCACAAATTCTCCATTAGAACCACCTGCAATATTAGAAGGTTCCCCTCCATCCAAACAAGATATAAACCCAAGCATCGAAACCAATGCCATTACCCATACGCTCAATTTAAACTTTTTCATGTTCTTCGTTTTATTTGATGTTTCAATTAATTAGATAAACTTTTTAAGTAAAATGTAAAGATGCTGAAAACACTGCACGAGATTACGAATTTTAACACATATTTTGAAATAATGCCATACGGCTGCATCCGACCATGCACATAGGTGCACCCGCCCACGCACGTAGGCACGCAAGCCAATGTATCTATATGCACCTTATCAGCAATCCGCATCGCCGGTTTTCACCACCTCGGCAAACTCTTCCAGATGCTCGTCTACATAACGCGCCACCTGCCCGGTCACCTCTTCTTCCATCTCCATGAACCGCTCTTCCAGGTCATCAAACACTTCGTAACGCTCGTACATTGCCATAAACTCATCTTCGCTACACTCACGCTCCAAGTCCTCGCGGTTTTCCTCGTAAATCTTCCGCGCCGCGTATACCAGCTTCGAAAACTCCTTCGCCCCCATCAGGCGCATCGCCTTCGCAAAAGGATTGAGGAAAATGTAAGGGCCGTATCCGTTCTGAATCAACTGCACGAAACCTCCCTCGTCTACTTCTTCGCAAAACAGGCGGTAGCCCAACAACGTGTGCTGCATTCCGTTGAGCAAAGGCATCGTATCGGCATTGACCTGCCCGCCTGTCACTTCCAAGTAACGGTCGGTAAACACTTGCAGAAACTCGTCCATCCCTTCACCTGCCGCCCGGCGCAACGCTTCATCGCTTACTGTAATCTTCTTTTCTTCCATCTTCTTGTTTCTCTTTTTGAACACAGAGACACAGAAACACAGAGAAATAAAGTCTGAATATTTTCTTTTTACTCTCTTTATTCCTATAATATAAAAACTCTGTGCCTCTGCGTCTCTGTGTTCGATTATTATACGATAGAAATCACGCCGCAAAGATAAGGCTTTTCGGCCATATACGAAAAAGATTTTGCCAAGTTGACATTACAAAACAGCAAGTCTCATAAAAAATATCATTAAAAAGCGACAAAAAGTTCGTTCCGTCCCGTTGCATAAATCAATAAAACAACTAACTTTGCGTGCGGAATCAAGAGGGACTGCCTCTGAGACCCGACTAAGAACTACTTATTTTTTATTACTCAATAAAAACGTAACGAATATGACTTATTCACACGAAGTTGAACACATGTGTTGTGTCGCAAAAGGACCTAACCACGGTCCGGCTCCTATTCCTGAAGAAGGGAAATGGATTCAGGCAAAAGAAATCAAAGACATTTCAGGTTTGACCCACGGTGTGGGATGGTGCGCTCCTCAGCAAGGTGCGTGCAAGCTGACACTGAACGTTAAGGAAGGCGTTATCCAAGAATGTCTGGTAGAAACTATCGGTTGCTCAGGTATGACCCACTCAGCTGCTATGGCATCTGAAATCCTGCCGGG
>JAHLFB010000264.1 GCA_018884025.1 Candidatus Phocaeicola faecipullorum | reverse complement strand
GGCTACAAAAAAAACAAAAGCTGCCGGTCATTCCGGAGCATAAGGATGGCCCGTTCGTCTATCGGTTAGGACGCAAGATTTTCATTCTTGAAAGGGGGGTTCGATTCCCCCACGGGCTACAAAAAAAAGTTGCCGGTCATTCCGGAACATAGGATGGCCCGTTCGTCTATCGGTTAGGACGCAAGATTTTCATTCTTGAAAGGGGGGTTCGATTCCCCCACGGGCTACTTGAAAGTTGGATGATAAACATCAAGTTTTCATCCAACTTTTTTATTTATAAATCCAAACTACTGTAAGTACACACGAAATCATCACATATATAATACTCTATATACATGCTATTGGCTAAAGCAGTACGGCTTTCTCTAGCTTCAAGAGTGCCATAGAAAGGTAAATTACTTCCTAAAGGCATCTGTATAGATTCGATATGAAGATGATTTATTAAATCTACCTCATCAGAATCCATCATCTTAAACATTGTCTCTTTAGCAGACCATGACAGCAAATACAGAGAGGTAAATAACTTATCAGCTGAGAGTTCTCCGCAATATTTTTGTCCGAGTTCATCAAACAATTTCATTTCATCCGCCCCAACAAATCTGTCCACCACTTTTCTAACCCTATCTGAAAAATACTCTATATCAATGCCAACCTCCTTAAATGGGTGGATTGAAACAGCCACATAACCTTTGGTATGTGATATACTAATACGGCTGTCCGACGAGTCCATATATGGTTTTCCTGATGGACGATGACTAATCTTACACTCCTTTCCTAAAATAGAAGCCAGCAAAGCCCTTACCGCCAAGAACTCAAGCCGACGGGATGGAGATTTGTAATTGTCAAAATCCGGTGTTATAGATTTATCTGTAAGTAAAGAACGGAGCTCATCTATGGTTTCGGTTACCTTCCAAATTCCACAGACAGCTCCGTCATATTCCCATTTTTTCAATAAAGGCATAGTCTAAAATCAATAGTTTTACTCTTCACTTTCTTCCTTTGCCGGTTCAGGCGATACAGTAACCTTTACTTTAAGTATCCTGCGGGAATCCATTTCCAGGATTTTAAAGATAAAGTCGCCAAACCTTATTTCCTCATGCAGCGACGGGAACTCCCCTTTTACCGCCAATATAAAACCAGCCAAAGTTTCAGCATCGTCCGATACTTCTTCAAAAACTTCCGGCTCAACTTTCATTATTTTATAAAAGTCGGACAACAATGTTTTCGCTTCAAAAACATACACCCCATCAGATATCTTTACATAAGTGCGCTCTTCATCATCATATTCATCATTGATTTCTCCAACTATCTCTTCAATGATATCTTCCATGGTAACAAGCCCTGACGTGCCACCAAACTCATCAACCACAATAGCTATATGAACTTTATTTGTCTGAAAATCGCGCAACAAATCATCAATCATCTTTGTCTCTGGAACAAAGAATGCAGGTCTGATCAGTTTTTGCCATTCAAAATCATCTCCTTTTTCCAAATATGGCAAAAGGTCCTTGATATACAATACTCCCTTCACATTGTCGCGGTTATCCTGATAAACCGGTATTCTGGAATATCCATTGTCAACCACACAGTTCAAAACCTCTGAGAAAGTAGAATCAATATCAAGATCGACCATATCCAGACGCGAGGTCATAACCTCCTTGGCAGTTTCCTCACCAAAGCGTATAATACCTTCCAGCATATTGCTCTCCTCGGAAATTTCATTCTTGTCCGTAAGTTCAAGCGCCTGGGACAGTTCGTCAACCGAAAGCCCCTGCGGTTTCTTATAAGCTATCTTGTTTATGAATACAGTAAAGCGAACAAGCACAGATGATATAGGTCTGAACACATAACTTAGAACATTAAGTACGGGAGCCGCACGCCTGCTGAAAGACAATGCGTTTTGCGAAGAATATATCTTCGGCATTATCTCACCAAAAAGCAACAAAAGGAAAGTTAGGATTACAGTTATGACAAGAAACTCCAGCAATCTGGAATCGCCAAAATCTATTACTGACGCAAAGAAAAAATTGCACAGCATAATAATCATTACATTGACGAAATTATTCGAAATGAGAATCGTCGCCAGTAAACGCTCTGAGTCAGACAGTAATGATTTTATACGTGCATCCGAATTATGTCTGCCTTCGTCTATTTCACTTAAATCCGAAGGAGTAAGAGAGAAAAATGCTATTTCGGATGCTGAGACAAAGCCAGAAGCATAAAGTAATAATATTGCTAAAATTAAAGCAAAAACAGCTCCTGCATCAGGAGCACTAACGGTCACACCGTTAAATAAATCCGCCAAGCGGCATAAATACGAATCCGGGTCCAAAGAATAAAAATTTAGTTAAACATATGTTATTAGAACGGTAAATCGTCCGTTGTATCTTCCTGCACAGGAGACTGCTGTACCGGTTGTTGCGAAACATTTGGCTGCGGGGCCTGTGTTAAAGACTGCTGAACACCCTGCTGTTGCTGACGAGGAGTAAGCATCTCCATGTTATCGCCAAAAATTTCAACGATATACCTTTTCACTCCATTCTGGTCATCATAAGAACGTGAACGGATTTTGCCCTCGATATACAGTTTATCACCTTTATGCACATATTTTTCAGCCGTTTCAGCCAGACCTCGCCATAAAACGATATTGTGCCATTCTGTACGTTCGGGAACCTGAGTTCCATTAGTCAAGGTATAGGCACGGTCAGTTGTCGCCAAAGGGAAGGTCGCTACAGCAACTCCATTATCCAGATATCTAACTTCCGGATCTTTCCCAACATTTCCTATTAATTGTACTTTATTTAAAGACATATTCGAAAAAATTATAATTCGCATCAAAAATATAGAAAAAAAACGAGATACCAATTATTTTGCGACATTTAATTGTTTCCGATTAGTAAGTAAACCTGTTTCAAGCAATAAACATAATTAATTCAAGCCGACATATTTATCTGCTGACACGTGTCGGCAATGCTACTGACACGTGTCGGCTATATTACTGACAGGTGTCGGCAGTGCTACTGACACGTGTCAGCAGAAGGAAACTCTTATAAATAAATATTTGCATAATACCATACAGTCATAATTATCCTTTATATTATATAATATGTACATACGTTTTAAAACTATCCCGAATACTCTGACACATACACATTCCTAAAAATCATGACTTATATAAAAATGCTATATGACAGCAACAATAATGCCACATGTATGCCTCTACAGACAGAAAAAACACTGTATTTCGCACTTTTTTTGTAAAAATGTAGCCAATAAATTTCTTAAAGAACGAGAAAAGCTATATATTTGCAGACCAAAAATTTAGATAAAGTATAACACAATAATTATTTATTAGCGAAATGACTAAAGCAGATATTGTTAACGAAATTGCAAAGAAGACAGGTATCGACAAAAACACAGTGCTGGTGACCTTAGAAGCGTTTATGGGTTCAGTAAAAGAATCGTTATCTAACGAAGAAAATGTTTACCTCAGAGGTTTCGGCAGTTTCGTAGTAAAGAAAAGAGCACAGAAAACTGCTCGTAATATATCAAAGAACACTACAATAATCATTCCGGAACATAACATTCCAGTGTTCAAACCAGCAAAAACATTTACATTATCAGTTAAGGAATAATTTATTTTTAGTATTAACCCTATAAAATTTTACAGCTATGCCAAGCGGAAAGAAAAGAAAAAGACATAAAATGTCAACTCACAAGCGTAAAAAAAGACTAAGAAAGAACAGACATAAAAGCAAAAAATAATTGTTAGTCTGTCCCGACTTCAATAAAGAACAAACTTGCAAAGCACTGTTACAGTCTTTCGGGTTTGTTCTTTGTCTTAATTAAGAATTAAACAATTTCCATTAAACCAAGAAAAAGTGACAAGCGAATTAGTTGTTGACGTACAGCCCAAAGAGATTTCTATAGCTCTGCTGGAGGATAAAAACCTGGTAGAGTTTCAGAAAGAGGAAAGAAACCTTTCTTTCTCTGTAGGGAACATGTATGTAGGCAAAGTTAAAAAACTTATGCCCGGACTCAATGCATGCTTCGTGGATGTCGGCTTCGAAAAAGACGCATTCCTTCACTATCTTGATTTGGGACCACAGTTTCATTCATATCAAAAGTATCTAAAACAGGTAATCAGTGACCGTAAGAAACTTTTCCCTATATCAAAGGCTAACGCAATGCCGGATATAGACAAAGACGGTTCAATATCAAATGTACTCCAGCAAGGACAGGAAGTTATAGTACAGATAGTGAAAGAACCTATCTCTACAAAAGGTCCTCGCCTCACATGTGAATTATCGTTTGCTGGAAGATATCTGGTACTCATCCCGTTTAACGACAAAGTTTCTGTTTCGCAGAAAATCAAATCAAGCGAAGAAAGGACACGATTGAAGCAGTTGCTTCAGAGCATCAAGCCAAAGAACTTCGGTATCATAGTAAGAACAGTAGCCGAAGGAAAGAGAGTGGCAGAACTTGATGCAGAGCTGAAGGTATTGCTCAAACATTGGGAAGAAACTATAACTAAGGTGCAGTCCGCCACAAAACTGCCCACACTGGTATATGAGGAAACAAGCCGTACGGTAGCCATGCTGCGCGACCTGTTCAATCCGTCATACGAAAATATTTATGTAAACGACGAAGATGTTTACAACGAAGTAAAGGACTATGTAGCTCTGATAGCTCCCGAATGCGGGAACATTGTAAAACACTACACCGGTCAACTTCCCATATTCGACAACTTTGCCATCACAAAGCAAATCAAATCATCATTCGGTAAGACTGTTTCGTACAAAAGCGGTGCTTACCTCATTATTGAACATACCGAAGCACTGCATGTGGTAGATGTGAACAGCGGAAACCGCTCGAAATCTGCCAACGGACAGGAAGCCAATGCCCTTGACGTAAACTTGGGTGCAGCCGACGAACTGGCACGCCAGCTCCGACTAAGGGATATGGGTGGTATAATAGTTGTCGATTTCATTGATATGAACCTTGCCGAGAACCGTCAGAAACTATACGAACGCATGTGTCAGAACATGCAGAAGGACAGGGCAAAGCATAACATTCTGCCGTTGAGTAAATTCGGCCTTATGCAGATTACCCGTCAAAGAGTTCGTCCTGCCATGGATGTAACCACAGACGAAGAATGCCCGGTATGTTTCGGTAAAGGTAAAATAAAACCTTCGATACTTTTCACAGACTCATTAGAGAGCAAAGTGGACTATCTGGTCAACAAATTGAAAGTGAAAAAATTCACGTTGCATATACACCCGTATGTTGCCGCGTATGTAAATCAGGGAATGGTTTCAATAAAGCGCAAATGGCAAATGAAATACGGATTTGGTATCAAAGTCATCCCTAACCAAAATCTCGCAATGCTTCAATATAAATTCTATGATGCAAAAGGAGAAGAAATTGACATGAAGGAAGAATTTGAAATCAAATAAAAAAGCAATAAGAAAGAAATCAAAGCTGCATGGCAGTCCTGAAACAAGCGAAGGATGCCATGCAGCTTCTTTTTTATATGGCAATATGATATGGATATTTGCATCATCCAACTAAAAATGCCATCTTTGCAACAGAAATACAAAACAAATAACCATAGACACATGAAGAAAACATTATTCACAGCAGCCCTTGGAGCCATTGCAATAAGCGCAGGGGCACAGCAGGTCACAGAGTCAGACTTGAAGGACATACAGTCATCATTCGTGATGGACGCATCCACAAAAGCACTTCAGAACATAATCACAAACGATGCTAACCTGAGAAAACTGTCTCTAAACAGAGAAATTCAGGGAGAGACTGACCATTATTTCAAATATAAAGTAGATGTGAAAGGTATAACAGACCAGCAGCAGTCAGGAAGATGCTGGATGTTTACTTCCATGAACGTACTCCGTCCGTCAGTAATGAAACAGTTCGACATCAAGGAATTCGATTTCTCACACAACTACAACTATTTCTGGGATATGTTCGAAAAGAGTAATCTTTTCCTTGAAAATGCCATAGCTACAGCAGACCATGACATGCTGGAACGCGATGTAGAGTTTTATTTCAGAGCTCCTGTAGGCGACGGTGGCGTATGGAATCTGTTCTACAATATCGCAGAGAAATACGGTGTAGTTCCTCAGACTGTCATGCCGGAAACCGCACACTCTAACAACACTACACAGATGCGTTCAGTGCTCAACGAACGTCTTCGCACAGGCGGTTACGAACTCCGTAATTTGGTAAACGGAAAGAAGAGCAAGAAAGAAATAGCAGAAGCCAAGAAAGCTATATTGAAAGATGTTTACAGAATCCTTTCACTCTGCCTCGGCAATCCTCCAAGCCAGTTCGAATGGAGATATGAAACTGCTTCGGGAGAAATCAAGACTCTGAAAACTACTCCTAAGGAATTCTATAATATGATTAAACCGGAAAACTACAATCCGGAATCATACGTCATGATAATGAACGACCCTACCCGCGAGTACTACAAGGTTTACGAAATTGCAAACTACCGCAACACTTACGAGGGTGTGAACTGGGTTTACCTGAACTTGCCAAACGATGTGATAAAGAAAGCAGCAATCGCTTCAATAAAGGGCAACGAAGCCATGTATGCGTCAGTTGACGTGGCTATGTATAATTCTGCCGACGGTGTTTGCCATCCTGAAATGTTCGATTATTCTTCACTATTTGGAATAAAACTTGACATGGACAAGAAAGCTAGAATTCTAACAAGAGAAAGTGCTTCTGCTCATGCCATGACCCTGATGGCTGTTGATACAGACGATAATGACCAGCCACTGAAATGGCAGTTTGAAAACAGCTGGGGTCCTACTGCAGGCCATAACGGATATATGACGTTCACCGACAAATGGTTTGATGAGTATTTATTCCGTATCGTAATAAACAAGAAATATCTTGACGAGAAATCTCTGAAGGCTGCAAAACAAAAACCTGTAGAACTTCCTGCATGGGATTATATGTTCTAAAATCCTAATTATAAGATACAACAAGAGCCATATCACAACCTCTTTCAATGAGAGGATTTGATATGGCTCTTTTATATTAACTACACGATAAAAATATCTTACATTCCCTGAAGCCTGTTCATCAGCGAATCACGAAGAACAGTATAAGCCGCCATATTCTGCTGACTTACCGGTTTCTTAGGCTGCGACTTGATAGTAAGCGGATTTATAGGCTTTCCGTTCTCAAACACACGGAAATCAAGATGCGGTCCGGTAGAAAGTCCGGTGGAACCTACATAGCCTATCACTTCTTTCTGCTTGACTGTAGAACCGACTTTCAAGCCTTTTGCAAAACGTGACAGGTGCATATATGTAGTGGTATATACACCGTTATGCTTGATTTTCACATAGTTTCCTCCACCATTCGCCTGATAGCCCTTGGCAATAACTTTTCCGTTACCGATGGCATACACCGGAGTTCCGGTAGGAGCCGCATAGTCCACACCATGATGCGCACGATAACGTTTCAGCACCGGATGATAACGGCTGTTTGTAAAGCGTGACGAGATACGGTAGAAATCAAGCGGAGCTTTCAGAAATGCCCCTTCAAGGCTGTTTCCTTTCTCATTATAATAGAGTTCCTCGCCATCCTGAGTAAACGGAATAGCATAATATGTACTGTCCGAAGCACGGAACGATGCCGCAAGCACATGGAAGTTCTGCAACGCATTTCCATCGACATACTCCTGTTCGTATATCACACGGAATTCATCTTCCTTCTGAAGTCCGAAGAAGTCGATAGTCCAACCGAATATATGCGAGAGAACTATCGCAAGCTGCGGCGAAGTATTGCAGTCCTGCATGGCTACCCACAATGAAGAATTGATTTTCCCTTTTGCCTCCTTTGTTCTCCACTCCACAGGATTCTGACCGCGTGTAACCTTGTATTCTCCTCTAAGGTCGAAAACAACATACGATTTAGGGTCTTCCTCATAGACAAAGAACTTTGGAGTGGCAAGACTGTCCTTAGAAGTAAACATGGCATACGCTCTTCCGCTACGGATTTTCCTTACATCGAATACACCTTCTGTCTTAAGATTAAGATCATGAATATTCTGAGAGCTCAATCCGTGATCAGATAATATAAAAGACAAATTCTGATTAGGTTTAACTATACCGTACTTCACATTATATTTATCCACAGGAATACCATATTTGTAAGTTATTTCCTCCACTTCGGCAGAGTCCGTCACTTCCACTTCATCGAGCGACTGTTCTTCGCTCTCCATCGAACGGTAGTTGTTCACTGTCAGCACAGCTACAAGCACTACCGCTACAGCCACTAAGGCCAATACTATCTTCTTCTGCTTATTCATATTTGTTCCAGCTGCTCATTGTGTTAATGTCTTTCCTGATTTTGTTTCTCGTCTCGCCATCAGGATAACCCAATGTAATCAGAAGCGGAACTCTCTTGCTTCCTATACCAAGCAACTTCTTGACTTTTTTTTCATCGAACCATCCGAGGATACAAGTTCCCAATCCAAGTTCTGCAGCCTGAAGACAGAAATTCTCCACAGCAATACCTACATCAAGAAGAGAATACTCCTTGTCTTTAATTACGCTACCTATGCGTGCAGTAAAGTTCATCTTTTCCAACACTACAGCTACTATCACCGGACACTGCGATGCAAACTTATTCATTCCCATACCTGCTGCAGCCGAGGCCATATCTGAAAGAAGTTCAGGATTGTCCACTACAACGAATTTCCATGGCTGACTGTTGCATGCCGACGGAGCCAGTCTTGCAGCTTCAAGACATTTGATAATCTTTTCTCTGTCTATAGGAGTGTTTTTATACTTTCTGTCACTCTGACGTTTCTTTACCAATTCAATAAATTCCATAATCAAATTTTTTATTTTAAAGTTCATTCCACGTTCACCAACTGTTCAGCGAACATTCAGTAAACACCTGACGAACGGCGAGTAAACAAGATTCGAACGACATTCTAATAACGTTTAAACAGCATTTAAATACCGTTCGAACAGCGTTAAACAATTAATAATTTTCTAAAAAGGACACGGAGAGACTATCTCTACCTCCTTGTCCGACACCGGATGTCTGAATACGAGTCTTGATGCATGAAGACACAAACGTGAAGCCGATTCAGGATTACCATAAAGTTCATCTCCCGATATAGGACATCCGAGGCCTGAGACATGAGCCGAATGTACACGCAACTGATGAGTCCGACCGGTATGAGGCTTAAAGACGACTTTCGCTCGTCCATCCTTTATACATTCCACCTTATATTCAGTTATTGCCGGCTTGCCATTCTCAAAATCAACCATCTGTCGCGGTCTGTCAAGGGGATTCAGGCATATAGGCAAATCTATGATTCCACATTCCTGCGACGGAACGCCATCCAATATGGCTATGTATTCCTTTGAGATACTCCTTGTTTCAAACTGAGACTGCAACCTGGCATGCACATCCTTATCCTTGGCAGCGAGAAGTATCCCTGACGTTGCCATATCAAGGCGGTGAACCACCAAAGGGCCGGTAGCATCAGGATACATAATTCTTAATCTCTGCTGTACAGAGTCCAGATCATTCTTTCCCGGAACAGAAAGCATGCCCGACGGCTTCTCTACCGCCACTATCCATTCATCCTCATACAAAATTTTAAGCGGAGTATCCTTAAACAAATCCTCTGCCAACGGATTGGGCTCCACATCAAGCCCCACAAGCATATGTTTCAGTATAGGTTCGCATTTCCCTTTGCATGACGGATAAAAATAGCCGTCGTGACGAATCTCATCTTTTGGCGACATTCCACACCAGAATTCACCCATAGCCAACGGCTGCAGGCCATACAGATAGGCATACTGCAGGAGTTTAGGCAAAGCACACTCCCCTGCTCCTGCCGGCGGCAATCCCTGAGGGGTATCTTTGAATATCTCGCACAAATCTTTGTGTTCACCTTTCGCATTCAGCATATCAAACTGTCTGAAAAGCCATAGTTGTAATGCAGCCGAACGAGTCTTTCTCTCCTGTTTCAACTGCAATATCTCTGCATCAAAACTCTTTACTATCTGCTCTACCTCGTTCAGTTTCTCATTCCACGAGTTCTCCAGTCTTTTATATTCAGCCTTCTGGAACTGACTTTCACGAATCATAGCATCAAGTTCTTCCGGCGAAAGATTTCCGTCAGACCGTCTTTCATCCCTCTCCTTTTTACTTCTCTTGAGTTCTTCCTTCGCAGATACCAAAGAAGAGGATGCTTGAAGCCTTCTTTCGTCCAGTTCCTTCTTTGCCATGAGATAAGAATCACTCTTGGATATCTCGCTGATACGTCTGTTCAAAGCCGAAATCTCAGACTCTTCTTTCCGGAAATATCCGTCAGGATTAAGAAGGTCATACACCGGAGGAACGAAGAAATCATGCATATTGCTGCCTGCAAGATTTCCCGAAAAGGCAGCCAGATAACCGATACTGTCATCCTCCGTCCTTACTATCAGAACACCAAACATCTTGCCTTTGCCGATTTCATCCTGCCAGTCGGTGCGAGTGGACAAATAAGACCGAACCTCATCCGCTGCTATTCGTGTCAGCGGATGAGGTGTATAATGGAATGGGAAAGTAAATCTCTCCGGCAGAGAAACTCCCTCAATATTCTGTTTGAAAAAATGAATCACCTGTATCTTCTGTTTAAAACATTTCTCTCTGACGGCAGAAACATCCGGCAAATTTTTCGTCCACATTCTCTATAGGCTGACGGAACAGTCCATAGACAGAAGAACCGGAACCGGACATCGAAGCATATACAGCGCCAAGGTCGTACATCTTATCCTTGATAGCTGCAATCTCAGGATACAAGGCAAAGACGCTGTCCTCAAAATCATTTACCATCGCGTCTTTCCACTTTTCCACCGGCATCTTGATTATTTCCTTGAGGGACAGTTCCGGTCTGTGAGGCTTGATTTTCGAGAAAGCGTCACGTGTCGATACGAAAATATCCGGCTTGACCAATACTATATAATAATCAGCCAACGACAATCTTACAGGTTCAAATATATTACCTATCCCTGTCGCAAACACAGGCTCGTTGCGCACAAAGAAAGCACAGTCGGCCCCAAGCTTTGCAGCGTATTCTTCCATCTTCTCCAGGCTCAATCCCAAAGAGAATTTCTCATTAAGCATCTTAATCATAAAGGCACAGTCGGACGAACCGCCGCCAAGACCTGCTCCACTCGGTATATGCTTGAAAAGATGAATATCTACAGGAGCAAGATTGAAGTCATGTTTCAGGAGTTTATAAGCCTTGACCACAAGATTATCATCAGGATTGCAGTCAAGAGCATTACCCTTCATACTGATTTTATATTCCTTTCCCTCTTCTTCCAAAGGTTTTACCTCCAGTGCGTCCTGAAGATTGATAGGGAAAAACACTGTCTCAAGATTGTGATATCCGTCCGGGCGTTTTTCGACGATGTTCAAGCCCAGATTTATTTTGGCATTTGGAAATGTTATCATTGTCGTAGAATTTATAATTTCTTCAAATATAACACTTATGTTTTAATTATTTGTTTCTGATGGCAAAAATATAATAGACCATTATTGAAAGCAGCATTGCCGTTACAGCTATTCCTATAGCTGGATTTGCCCAAGGAAAATTGATGGACAATGCATTGAACACAAGCATCAGACAGATAAAAATATTTACAATTCTCGTCAGCCGAAGCGCCATAACATATTGCTTTACAATATTCTGCCTGGATATTCTTACAGGAAAACGAATATACTGCACCGGAGCGTATGCACTGGTAAACATCAGCAAACAAACTAAAAGATTCACCAGGAAACCTATCAGCATATCCTTGTTTTCAAAGCCATCATTTGCCACAAGATATATACATCCCGCTATTACCATCAACGCAGAAACTGCCTCCAACACCCTATCAAATACAGAAGGGTGATAATTGATATTAACATCTTGTTCCTCAGCAGAATATGGCCCAAGGTTTATATTAAAGAAACGTATCCTAATCTTTTTCATCGTCTGTCACCCTTTCTTTTCGTGTTTTCTTCAATCGGCCACTTTTTCGCAAAGCCTCGTTGATTATCCACTGAAGCTGACCGTTGGTACTGCGGAATTCATCTGCAGCCCATTGCTCAATTGCTTCCATAGTTTCAGAATCCACACGAAGCACAAAACTCTTTATAGAACTTTCCTTCTTGGCCATTGTAAAAATATATTACTGTTTGCTTTTAAAATATGAATAATAATCATTAAATGACACTGTGGTAAATGTCAATCCCAAAATACAAGATTCTATTATCCAGTCTAAAACTATTTCAACAAAAGACGAAAGGAAGTTTACTGTTCCATAATCTATCCAGTCAACAATAAGACCCAACAGCAAAAATAACCCCACATGAGCAATAAATGTCAATAAGACAAACAGCAACTTACTTTTTATATATATCCTACATAAAAATTTATTCAGGATAATAACCTTATGCTTATCAACAGGTCTTTTATATCGATAAGCATTGTACACTGTAAACGATAAAACAATAACTATCGCACACAGCATAATTACGAAAAAGAGTGTTTTTTCCGCAGGCTCTATATCATCCATACTATACTTTACCAAACCAAATACAACCAATAGCACTGTCGCCACTGCATTCAAGACCATAGGAATGAAAGACGATACTTTGGTTGAACACGTATATCTGACAATTTTCTCTAATCCCATAGTTCCACATTATTAATTAATGATGTAATGTTCCCGTATTAACAACCGGCTGTGCAGCCTCATCCGCACAAAGAACCACAAGCAGATTGCTCACCATTGCAGCTTTACGCTCTTCGTCAAGTTCAACTATCTCTTCATCCGAAAGTTTGTCAAGAGCCATCTTAACCATTGACACCGCACCTTCAACAATCTTTTCTCTTGCACTTATAATGGCAGTAGCCTGCTGGCGACGCAGCATCACAGCAGCAATTTCAGGAGCATATGCCAGATAGTTTATCCTTGCCTCAAGAATTTCAATACCTGCCATAGCCAGACGCTCATTCAGTTTCTGTTCCAACTGGTCGTTTATCTCCTCTCCACCGGAACGCAGAGTAAGTTCGTCGGCTTCCGACTCATTATTATCATACGCATACTGTCCTGCCACCTGACGCAAAGCGGCATCACTCTGTATGCGGACAAAATTCTCAAAAGCGTTCATACGGCTACCTACCGTACTACCTACAGTAACTTCCTTACTATTGGCAGTCGATGTGTCAGCCATAGTCTGCGAGTCTATCTCAAACATAGCTTTGTAAGTATCCTTTACCTTCCAAACAAGAACAAGACCTATCAAAACCGGATTACCAATCTTGTCGTTCACCTTGATAGGCTCTACATCAAGATTCCTCGCACGCAAAGATAGCTTCTTCTTATTCATAAAAGGATTAACCCAGAAGAATCCTGTTTCCTTGAAAGTACCTTTATACTTTCCGAAGAAGACCATCACCCTGGCCTCATTAGGCTCCAGTTGCATATATCCGCCCCAAAATATCAACCATACCAGAATACACAACCCACCTATTATATACAAAGCTATAAATCCTGGAAGAAAACAAGCAACCGTAGCTCCTGTAAGCACAACCAAATGTAAAAACAAGGCTAAAAAGCCATTCATCTTAAAACCTTTGTAAACTAATTCTCTTGTGTCCATAATTATAAGATTAAGTGATATTATTTTGATATCACAAATATATGATTTTAATTTGAACTTTCAAAAGAAATAAGGAGTATTTTTTCATATTAACAGACACCCAAAATCTATCCCTGAATTAAGGCAAAATACGCTCAAAAAAAACGTGGGGTCATTTTATCTCAAACGACCGCACGTTTGAATTAAAATGACTCCACGTTTTTTTAAGTTGCCTACCCTATGAAATCAGGAAAAGGCGAGCTGTTTTTAGAACATATAACTGAGCACCATATAATTTAGCTTAGTATAGATATAAGTTCGCCGAAACTGCTGCAACTGTAGTTCTTTTCATCAATACATAATTGCATTTCAGATGATGAAAGGACTTTCAGTTCCGGCAGTTTTTTGTCTTCCGGTGCAGCCTGTTCTTCCAGACACAGAAAACCGTGACGGTTCAGCGCGTTTTGTGTCCAGTGCTTGAGTACCGGGTTATCAGTATATAGAATGATGGAACTGTCGGCTTTTACGGTTGGGGAGTAACCTCCGTGCATAAGGTCGAACCTTATTTCTGCTTCCGGGAAAAGCCTGTCCATCAGTCCGGATAGAATTATATCTTCAGTAACCCCTGAATGAAGTCCGTTTTTCGGAGTAAGCAGCCAAAGATAGTCGGCTGTTACCAATGCCTGCTCTATGTCGTGGGTGGAGAGTAATATAGCTTTGTTCTCTTCGTGGGCCAGGCGGTGAAGCAATGTGAGTATCTCTATTCTGCTTACCGCATCAAGGAAGGCTGTCGGTTCGTCAAGAAGTATTATCGGGCATTCCTGGACTATAGCTTTGGCAATCATGGCCTTTTGACGTTCACCGTCAGAGAGATTGGCTGTATAATTTTCGGCTTTGTGGCTTATTCCCGTAAGGTGCAAGGCATAGTCTATGATTTCTTTGTCGTAGGCAGACAAGCGGCCGAAGAATCCGGTGTGTGGCTGCCTTCCAAGAGCTACAAGCTGTCGCACTGTCAATGCTCCTGCAAAGATTCGTTCCGTCAATACAAGTCCGATGGTGCGCGACAGTTCCTTTTCCGTGTATCTCGCAATTGGTTTATCCATAAGGGTAAGGCTGCCGTCAAGTATGCTTTGCGAAGCGGAGATTGTACGCAGGAGAGTTGACTTTCCCGCACCATTCGGACCGAGCAGACATGTCAGGTTACCACCTTTCAGACTGAAGTCGAGGTTGGACTGTACGGCTGTTTTCTTGCCTTTAATATTATAACCGATACTCAGATTTGAAGCTGTAATCACGTCTTTGATTTCCATCAGTTAAAGTATTGTATTTTCTTCTGGTTAATAATTACATATATAATTACCGGAGCTCCGAGTACCGGTGTTACTGCATTTATCGGTATGATACCGTTCTCGCCGGGAAGGATGCTTACTATTGAGCATAACAGAGCCATCGCAGCTCCGCAGAGTGCGGTAGCCGGGAGAAGTGAATTATGATTCGATGTGCCTAACAGAAGCCGTGCGATATGAGGTACGGCCAGTCCGATAAACGAAACAGGCCCGCAGAAAGCTGTTGTAACGGCTGTCAGTATTCCGGTAGACAGCAGGAGTAAGTTTCTTGTACGTCGGATATTGACACCAAGATTTTCCGCATATCTTGTTCCCAGAAGAAGTGCGTTCATAGGCTTGATGAGCATAACGGATATTGCCAGTCCGATTATTATCATCGAGGCAAAGGCGGGCAGCTGTATAAGCGATACACCTCCGAAGTTTCCCATCCCCCAAGTGATGTACGAGTGTACTCCTTCGGCTGTAGAAAAGAAGTTGAGGAGAGATATAGCCGAGGAAGTGACGTACCCTGTCATGATTCCTGCTATGAGTAGCATTACATTATTCTTTATCAGTGTGGATAGAAACAGGATGAATGCCATTATGGCAAACGCTCCGGTCATGGCACCTGCAATTACGGACAGAAATCCGCCAAAGTTTACTGTCGATACCGCAATGCTCCCTCCCATACCAAGTATCACCAGTGCAGCTCCAAGGCTTGAACCGGCGCTTATTCCCAGTATGGAGGAATCTGCCAGAGGATTGTTGAACACGGTCTGCAACATCAGTCCGGACACTGCAAGTGCGGCTCCGGTGAGTATTGCAGTAGTGGTTTGTGGTACGCGCAACTGCAGGACGATGTACGCCCAGCTGGTTTTTTCTGCCTCTCCGCCACAAAGTATGTCAGTAACTGCGGATGCCGGAATACTGACCGAACCGTAATACAGGCTTATGGCGGCAAGCATTACAGTCAGAATGGCAAGCAATGTGATATATAGAGTATCCCTGTTTCTCAAAATCTTCTTTTTTTATAAATAAATATCATAAGCTAAAACTTCAACCCCGTAAAATAGCGTGTTTTCTCATCTTTCATAATTTCCGGATGGAAGATTATAATCAAATCTCTGAGCAGTGCTTCAGGATGGAAGGGTGTCTCTTCGTAGAAATTCACGTACGAGGTATTGCACCCAAAGATACGCTTATTTTTCCATGCGTCAAAATTAGTGTATGGAGAGTAGTCTTTTTTTAGCTCAGAATATGTCTTATCCTGTTTCTGATTATACTTTATGAGCCAGAAGTCAGCTTTCTGGCCTTTGTCCAGAACTGTTTCGAACGACATTGGCACCGAGCCGCTTTCCGTTGTGTAGCTGAATATATAGTCTGCTCCGGCATCGTCAATCATTTTTGCTGTAGTGCTTTTCCCGCCCGGAACATACCATGCCGATGAGTATTTAAGTTCGGAAATCACCGTAGGCCGGTTTGTTACGTCTTTTGCAATTTGTTTCAGCGAGAGATATTCCTTTTCTATACTCCTGAACAGTGAGTCGGCCTCTTGTTCTTTCCCTGTCAGAAGCCCGTAGAACTTCATCCATTCGGCTCTGCCAAGGGGGGATGTTTCCATATAGTCGGCACATTCTATAATCGGCACACCTATTCCTTCTATTCTTCCGTACCCTCCGCTGTTCTCAAAAGGTGAGAGAAGAACGGCATCTGCATTGAGGTCGATAATCTTTTCTATGTCCGGACTCATGGACGAGCCGCAGTCGGTTATAACCCCCTTTTCATACATAGCCTTTATCTGTGGGTGTTTGATATACTGTATGTCGCACACACCGGCTATGGATTCTATACCTCCAATTTCGGCTATGAGTGAGTTGTGTACAGATGAGTAAACGATGGCGTTCTCGAGAGGCGTGCGTACTATAGTTCCTTCAGGCAGATTGCTGCTCTTGGCATTGTTCCTGTCTGTCAGTATATACGTGTGGAGTGTTTTCAGTGTATCCCACGGATTGCGCAATTCCACTTTGGCGTAATTCTTGAATTTCAGTATTCTGATGTTTTCGGCATAACGAAATTCTACCGTATCTACCGGAGTTTCAGAATGCGAGGAAGTCCTGCTTCCTCCGCCGCATGCAGAGAGAAGCAGGACTAATATTACTATATTGGGTGATAGTAAAAATGATTTCTTCATTATAATAATGACGTATATATTGGTTTAGAGGCTATTATTCTGTGACAAAACGTATGCCTGTAGTATAATTACCAGTTTCAAACTGAGATTTCTTTGTGCCGTTCTTATCGAATATATATACATCGTTCAATGCTTTATATTGTTGGTGGATTATGTACACATCTTCTGTTTCAGGGTCAACAGCTATACCGCCCGGATTTGGAATGTCGCTGAAATTTACGAACTCTGTTTCTTTTCTGGTCTTGATATCATAAACAAAGCATCTTGCTCTTTCCGGCAGATGATATTCAGAGTACAGGATATACATCTTGTCGCCCTTGTTGGCTATGTATGTAGCATTGCAGAGTTCTTCAACCTGATATGTGTCGGGATTTATACGCTGCAAAGTTCCGTAGATATAGTCCTTTTCATCCAATCCTTCAGATCCGGCATAGTTACCATTCGACACAATATACACAAAACCGTCGCTGCCCACAATGTTTTGTGTATTAGGGTTAAGTACAACTGTTATATCCTTGACTTTGGTCATAGTCTTTGCATCTACTACCGCAACTGTATTTCCCACACCATATCCGGAGATATTTACAAATAACTTTCCTTTAGTGTATGACAATCCTTCCGGATAATCACCTACTTTTACAGAAGATACAATTTCCTGCGACAGGGTATCAAGTTTGGAAACAGAACCATCGTATGCTGTAAAGAATACATATCCTTCGCCTGCTGTGGCAAATCTTGGTTGCAGAGGTTTATTGTCGGACGTTGTCAGTGGTATGCTTTTTATTATTTTTCCTTCCTTGTCCAGTATTTCTATCTTTGAAGAAGTTGAACTTACTGCATATAGCTTCGAGCCGTAGACCCACAAGTCCTGAAGGTCACCTATTCCTTTGCCGTTACTTGCTGCATAAATATCGGATGACACTGTACCTTTATTTATATCGTACCACTGTATTGAACCGTCATTGGCACCCCAGTTGCCTGTGTTAATTATATACGCTCCTGTGGTGATTACAGGTTTTTCTGTTCCACCGTCAGTTCCCGGTTCATCATTATTACATGATGTCATTGCTGCAATAAGAGGCATGGCAGCTGCAAGATAAATGAATTTCAATTTCATAATGTTCAGTTTTTGTTTGTTATTGTTTAATGATTAATATGTTTGCATCGCCTTTAATATGTATATCCATTGAGTTTTATAAGTTAGAGAATATAGCTTAGAGATACTTTATAGTTTCTTCCAGGCATTGGGTAAAATCTTATCACCTCATAGTTCATTCCGCCGAGGTTCAGTGCATCCAGCTGAACCTTGAATTTGTGTTTCTTCCAGGAGAAAAATCTGTATGCCGATAAGCTATGATCAGAATAAGGCTTTATCCTGTATGACGGGAGGTTTTGCGCCAGAGTATACCTCTCAGAAGCAAAATTTACATTATATGTAATATTCACCCATGGGTTCTCTATAGTGAGACTTCCTCCTCCTGAATGTTTTGGAGTGTACACTATCTGGTTTCTCCATGTCTTTGATTCAGGGTCGGTTATATCCTCTGCCTGGATGAAGTTATAATTAGCTGTGAGATAAAGGTTTATTTTGTCTGTCAGACTGTATTCCGATGATATGTTTATATCTGTGCCAATTGTTTCAACTTTACCTACATTCATCATTTTCCACACAAACATGGTTGGAACCGCAACAATCTTGTCGTTCACCTTATTATAATATACATCGGCTGAAAGACTAAGGAACCTGAGCCTCCTGTGAGAATCCGATTTACTGTATGTCACTCCTAAGTTTCCCTGTCGTGTGGTTTCCGGACGCAGATTGGTATTTCCTATCAGGAGATAATACAGGTCGTTGAATGTAGGGGTTCTGAATATATCCTTATAAGAGGCTCTAATCCTCAGTCCGTGCAAGCGCAGAGGTTTCCATGATACACTGACAGCAGGAGACAGACGCTTTCTGTCGTCTGCAGCTTTTCCTATCTTCACATTCTCAGTTATGTATGTGTTGAGCAATGAAGCCGAAGCAGAGAAGTTAGTACGTTCATATCTGGCCGCTAAAACACTGAGTACAGTAAATCTTTCGGGAAACTGGCAGTCTCTCAGGTTGGTGTGCAGATAATTATAAGCAAAATCCTGTGCAAATGAGAAAGAAAGATTCTTTACCGGACTGCCCATTACAGTGGCCGACAGATAGGTCTCGGTTTGTCTGTATCGGTCGTCAGTTATTCCGGAAGACTTGTCGTTATAATCTCTGTTCCAGCTGTAGTTGAACTTTCCCTGCATCTGCATTTTCAACCATTTATTCCATCTGTTTTCGTAACGCACTTGTCCGAAATAGTTTTTGTCATACAGCCTTTCAACAGAGTAAGGATTATCGTAAACCACACTTCCGGGCAGTCCTCTTTCTGAATCAAAAAGATATGCTTTTACTTGTAGGTCCTGTTTGGCAGTAATGGCTGAGTACAGATTGGCTTCCGCTCTGTAAGAACGTATGTCGCTGTTGTTTCTTTTTGCATCTATCAGCTGGTTCCCGTTCCATAATTTAAATCTGTAGTTACCGTCTGCTTGCAGATAATCTCCATAAAATGAAAGACCCGTTTTATCAGTTATTTTATGGCTATACATTACAGAAGGATTAACCAAACCGAATGAGCCGGTCTTGAAGTTAGCGTTAAGACTGTATTTCCCTTTTTCCATGTCAGGCGTTATAGTCTTTATGCTTAGAACACCAGCCGAAGCAAATGCCTTCGCACTCTGGTATATATCATCCGTCTGACCTATAGTCAGAGAAAGTTCGGAAACATTGCCCAGAGAGTATCTTGAAATATCTACCTGCCCTGACTGGCAGTCGCTTATGCTTACTCCATCGTATATAACTCCTGTATGCTGCGCTCCCATACTTCTTATGGAAACAGTTTTCAGTCCTCCTATACCTCCGTAGTCTTTTACATTAACTCCCGAAAAGTGTCTTACGGCTTCGGCTACATCATACACTCCCATACGCTCCAGTTCTGATTTTTTCAGTATCTGAAGCGGTGACGTTGCCATTACGGCAGGCGGAGTCTTTCTCGCACTGATAGTAACGTCCGGAATTTGGTGTATCCTACCGGTTATGCTGTCTGCGTTATGCTCCTGCGCCATAGATACCATTATCGGACACAAGAACAGTACAGTTACAGCGTACCTGTGGACAACATAATTCAGTTTGCCCATTTCTTACTCAATAAGTGTATTACAAAAATTACATGTATCCGTCAGCATTCTTTCCTCGAGAATGTACGGCATGATTTATCGTTTTGCAGGTCTTCTGACTTACTCCGGATGGCTTTACCTTCCCGTCATGGCATTAACCGCAGACAGTGGTAAGAAGAGATAATCAAGCAATCCTCTTTATGGAGATTACAGCAGCGGGACTGTCCGGGATTTTCACCCGATTCCCTTTTCATCCTCAGCCTGTGAATAGGCCTATCGGAACAAAACGTTACAAACGTATGGAAAAAAATGAAAAACCGGAAAATATTTAATGTATTTTAAGTTTTAAACAGGCTCTAAGCAGAGATAACGAGTTTTATACTACAGACACAAATATAACCAAAGAGAAGAAATTCAAGTATTTTTCGCTTATGATTATCTTAAAGGAAGATATCCGCACGACATATATACTGCAGCCACCATAATTATTATCATAAGCAGTTCGGCATATATGTTTATACGGATAGCCACGTCTGCATCCCTACGTTCGAAAGTACGCTCGTTGCTACCGATGAAAGGTTTATAAACAAGCTCTCCGAAATAATTGTGAGGTCCTCCGAAACGGCAATTCAGAATACCTGCAAGTGCAGCCTCAGGATATCCCGAGTTAGGGCTGGCATGTTCTCTGCCGTAACGAAGTACAAACTTCAGCAACGACGAATGTCCGGAAACTGCCACCATCAACAATGAAGTAAGACGTGCCGGTATATAATTCGCCGCATCATCAAGCTTTGCAGCACAGAATCCGAACAGTCTGTAACGCTCATTCTTATAGCCTATCATTGAATCCAATGTATTAATCATCTTGTATGTCAGCATCCCAGGTACTCCCAAAAGCAGATACCAGAACAATGGAGCTATCACCCCGTCACTCAGATTCTCAGCCAGAGTTTCCAGAGCCGCCGCACGTACTTCCTGACCATCAAGCTCCTTTGTATCCCTGCCTACAATGCGCGAAACCTGCGAACGTCCTTTCTCCAACGACACTTCCATAGCATCAAAAACCATCCGTACCTCATCTATCAGCGTCTTTCCTGCCAAGCAGAAGAATACAGCTATGGCTGATATGATACATCCTAACCAACTGCTATATGCAAAGGCATATTTCATTACGAAATATGACACAAGGAAAACTCCGGCAACCAACAGCAATACAGCCATCGCCCCCTTGAAACGACGGTTACCACCACGGTTCCAGCTATGTTCAAAGAAACGTATCATCTTGCCGAAACCAACCACCGGATGAGGCAACCACATCGGGTCACCCAACAGTTTGTCCAAAACCACCCCTGCCAGTAAAGACAATATGACACACAACGATTGTAATTCCATTACTTACACTATTAATCAGTTC
>JAHLFB010000263.1 GCA_018884025.1 Candidatus Phocaeicola faecipullorum | reverse complement strand
AAAGATGATTATGAGCCGATTTAATTTTATGAGAATTAAATTTAGAATTATCTGAGCTGTATGCGGTGAAAGTCGCACGTACAGTTCTTAATGGGGAAAGCGGCAGCAATGCCGCCGACCTACATAACAATCTATACTTTATTAAACTTAACCTTTAAACCATATTACCATGAAAACAACCGTTACAGTTTTATTTGTGTTATTTAATATTGTATTAAATGCACTGTATTCCCAAAATGCGTTGGACGAAAAGTCACGTTTAGCTGATTCCTTATACCAGATAGGGAAAACAGACTCTGCCATCCTGATTAGCAATGAAATAATAAAGATAGCTGAAGATGAAGGCAATGTCTTAAATATAATTGATGCCTATACATCAAGAGGTGTATATCTGCGTTCATCTGGAAAACTTGAAGAAGCGGCAAAGGCATATGACATCGCATTAAAGTATGTCGTTAATTTACCATCTGAAACGGAAGAAAATCTACAGAGTGTAACCACACTGTACAATAACCTGTCGGCTCTTTATCTTGACATGAAAAATCCGGAAAAAGCATTTGAATATGCATTGAAAGCAGCCCAGTCGGCAGATAAATGCAGTGACAAGATATTCCGCTCGCAAATATATTCAGTCGCATCGTCTGTATTCATCACTCAAAAGCAGCACAAACTGGCAAAGGAATATCTCCAGAAAGCGATAAAACTGGCCGATGAAACAGGACAGCCGGAAGCAGAACTCAACTCTATTACATATTATATGCTGACATTGTTCAGAACCGGAGCGCCGGAAAGTGAATATTCCGTTTATATGAAAAGGGCATCAAAACTCTCAAAGGAAATAAATTCATTCATGAGCCTCGTGAATTATTATCAGGTACTTTTTTATATACAGAATGAAAAGAAAGACTATGGCGCCGCTATTGTTACCGCAAAAAACATCCTGTCGCTCGACGGTATATCAAATTATCCTTTCCTGCAATATGATGTGTATAACAACCTGCACCAGATATACGGCTTCAGTCACGATTACAAAAACGCCTATGAAGTTCTTGAAAAAGCAAAGATATTAAGCGATTCGCTATTTGAAGACAGCAAAGGGAAACAGATAGAAGAACTCTCCGCAAAATATGAAAGCGCAAAAAAAGAACTTGAAATAAAGGAACTGAATGAGCAACAGGAAAAGGACAGATTACACATATTGTTCCTGGTTATAGCGCTTTCATTTGTAATAATTATAGCAGTATTTGTTACCGTTTATTTACAGAAAAGCAAAAGACTGCAGGCTGAACAGATGAAAAGTGAAAACGAAGCCCGCGAACGGCAATTCGCACAAATACAGAGAAAAACAGAACTGAAACTTACCAGAGATTACATCGACAAATTGGAAAAAGAACGTATGCGTCTTGCGGGCGAGTTGCACGACGGGATATGCAACGACCTTTATGCCCTGGAAGTAAACATACGTTCCGACAATAAACCAGCACCGGAAGAATGGCTTTCTTCACTGTCTGACGCACGCGAAAACATACGCAGAGTATCTCACGAACTGCTACCACCCGAATTTAAGGAAGCCAGTATAGATCAGGTGATATATAACTATATTGACAGTATTGGAAATGCCGGATGTAAAATCTCATTCAAGGCATTGCCTGAAGATTGCGACTGGACTGTATTGCCCGACAATATATCACTCAATGTTTACCGTATAATCCAGGAAGCCGTTTCCAATTCACTGAAATATGCAGAGGCAAAAGACATAGAGGTGAAAATGGAATGGGAACTGCCGGATCTGGTAATAAGCATATGCGACAACGGAAAAGGAATAAAAGATTCAAAAAAAGGAGGAGGAAAACGTACATTAAAAGAAAGAACTGAGGCCATAAACGCCAAATATGAGATAAAATCTACAGACAAAGGCACATGTATATATGTCCGTATTCCCATATTCAGGTGAAAACTACGGGTTACCGTGGGTTGTATTTAACTGACAATCTATATTTTTGTTAAAAAAATAAAATACAGCATGACACATGAGAACTGATATTGTAATAGTAGATGACCATTCATTGATATTGGAAGGACTGAAAAGCCTTTTAAGTTCGTCTTTTGAGGGAAGCAGTGTTTATATAGCACAAAACGCGTCGCAGCTTCTATCACTGATGAAACAGTATCAGTTCAGTGTATTTATTGTGGATATAGCACTACCCGACATGGATGGATTTGACCTTATACATATTATAAAAAGTCAATCACCTGAAGCCAAAATCATAGTAAGCACCATGCACGAAGAAGTATGGATAGTGAACAAGCTGAAATCACCGGAAATAAACGGAGTTGTATTCAAGACCTCAGCAGGAATGCACATAGTGGATGCGGTAAAGACTGTGCTTGAAGGCGGTACATATTACTGTCCCGGATTTAAGAAAATATATAAAGAAAAAGAAAAAAACAGCAATGTGGGTGACGAGCTGTCATCCATTCCTACCATGCGCGAGCTGGAAGTATTGAAAGCAATAGCCAAAGGCATGAACACACACGAGATTTCGGAAAATCTGTTTATATCCGAAAATACTGTGGAATGGCACCGCAAAAACCTTATGTTGAAATTCGGGGCACGAAACGCTGCAGACCTGGTAGTGAAAGCACTGTCGAAAGGTTTCCTGAGCATTCCCTTGAACTGAGATTTCCGTATCATTTAATCCATATTGTTCAATTTAAAATCAGAATTATGAAGAAGACATTTTCACTTATGTGGTTTATAGCCATTCCTTTCATGTTGTCGATAGTATCATGCAATAAAGACAACGGCCCTGAAAATCCTCCCGTATCAAAAGGAGACGAAACCGTGCAGAATATAGTCCAGGCTCTTGAAGACAATGAGGAAGTAAGCGGTTTTGTAGAAGTATTGAAGAAAATCAATCTTCCTGACATCAACGAAGACAAACTCACAGTATTTGCCGTAAAAAACCTGACTGCGGCAAAAACCAGTCGTAGCACAATGTTAGATTCTGTTTCCATAAAACGTCATATTGCGGTGGGAAGCTATTCAAAATCGCAATTGACTGACGGATTGGTCTTGAAAAGCGTAAACGACGAGAACCTTTACATATCACGCACAGGCGACGATGTAGCTGTAAATGGTGTAGAAATAGAAGGTGAAGAAATAGCTGTAGGTAACAGCTTCGTATATGTTGTTCCGGAAGTTTTTGAAAGCATAGACACACCAATAATAAGGGAAGACTCACTAATCGCAGTCAGAGATTTATGGAATTATGAGATGAAAACATTCGCAGACCAGTCGTTCACCCTTGAAGCGTCGCTGACAATGGGACAATACGGTACTTTCAACGAGATAACAATACTTTCAGAGAGATATTGGAATACAGCACTGAGCGCTATCAGGAATGGTGAAAAGTATTTGGCACAAATAGCGGACATGGAAAGTGCGAAAGGACTTTCCGACACTATCACACTGGATCTGGCTTTGGTAAAGGCACAAATGTTTGCTTACTATGGAACGTACATAAGCGACAACCGTGCATGCAAAATGGTTGACTACGAAGCATGGTGCAACAAACTGATTGCGGAACTTCCAACAGCCATGTCGAATGCCTCATCGCTGCTTCTTGCAAAGGCTTCTTTATGTAATGCCAAGTACGATGAAGCAAAGAACTTATGTATAAAACTTATAGCATCAGGCATGCTGAAACTTTCAGACTCCCCGTACATATATGAGCCGGAAAACCTATGGCGCGGATATGACGATATAATAATGTCAGGTGATGGCGGACTCATACCTATGTATCCATTGCTCTCACGCGAGGCATATCTAATCGAAGGTTTGGCTGAATATGGGTTAGGAAACACTGCTGAAGCGATTGAAACACTCAATATTCTGAACACAGCTTATCAGGGTGATGCCATATCAGAAGATGGAAGTATCAATATCAACATATTCCTGTTCTATATGCGCAGCACGGGAGGCATGTATCCATATTACCGCATACTCACAAACATGAATAACATGTTAGACTTCAGCTATCCTAAGGTTGAAGGTTTTGATGAAAGCAAGCACCTGCTACTACCTATACCTGAAAGCGCATTGAAAGAATTTGCGATAGAACAAAATCCAGGCTATTAAAGACATATTCCTCATAGGAAGCATTATAAGCGGTATAATATATACTATCTATAATTTGATATTCGTTGTTCCATACACGATTGTCAGCTACGGAGGCAAACTGTTTTTAAGGAAAGATACTCTCTTCCCCGTTATCGTGATAGCGGTATTGATAGGAATAGGCACAAGCAGCACTTTTCTTAGTTCATTATTCGGAATAATAGTAATGATAGCTATGTTTGTATATGTAATCGCATGCTGGATTGCGTTCGTAAAGAATGTTATAATGCGTTCGTTTATCGACTAAGCTTTTATTTACCTATCATAAAAAAACTCTCTCTATTTACCATGCAAGTGCTACCAACACATATTTTGTCGCGGTAGCACTTGCTTTATTTTTCTTACACCCGGAAATTTAGTATTATCAAATTGACATTCTGTCATTTATATTTTCTGAGAATATAATAATCAGCCCCACTACCAAACCAAAACGAAAATATCGCATTCTCACGAAAAGGAATAAAATCATTTTATCATAAGACACAGGCACAAACCGCACATTATACTATTTCCAACAGCCACAAACCTACATTTTATATTAAAAAGAATATTTTCAGATTCATTTTATCAAACAGAAAATCATATTAAAGATTTTCAATCCGGAGCAAAGCAAGCCGATTATTTCAAAAAATCCTGACAATTCATTACCTAATTTGGAAGATTAAAGATTTTTTCCCGAAACGACGAAGAATATTTGATATAATAAACAGGCATTTTACATAAAATTCCTAAGCGTTTTTATTAACAATCTTAACAATAAAACAAGATATACATTCGATATTACAAAGCATACAAGCGCACAGCATTAACATTACCAATTTTTCCGCATAAAAAACTAATGACTGCAAATAACAGATTAAAGAGCAAATCTCACATTATGTAATCTGAATATCGAATTTTATTTCATTTTGTCAAAATCCGAAATCGGCACTTTAATCTGTTTTATAAACCAGAACTCAACCAATGTAACAAGAAACTCATACATCAAACACTTATTTACCGACTGCCGACTTTGATATATATCAGATTTTGAGTATTTTTGCAAATCGAATCGATTTTGAAAATTATAATTTATAATATATCATCACTCATGAGTAATCAAAGATACATGCAGCGCGGCGTATCGGCATCTAAGGAAGATGTACATAACGCTATCAAAAACATTGACAAAGGTATTTTCCCTAAGGCTTTCTGTAAAATCATTCCTGATATTCTTGGCGGAGACCCTGAATACTGCAACATCATGCACGCAGACGGTGCGGGAACCAAATCATCATTGGCATATCTTTACTGGAAAGAGACAGGCGACCTGTCTGTATGGAAAGGTATCGCACAGGATGCTCTTATCATGAACATCGACGACTTGCTCTGTGTAGGAGCTGTTGACAACATACTTGTTTCTTCAACTATCGGACGCAACAAACTGCTCGTTCCGGGTGAAGTTATCTCGGCTATCATCAACGGTACCGACGAACTGCTTGCCGAACTCCGCGAAATGGGTGTAGGCGTTTACGCAACAGGTGGTGAGACTGCCGATGTTGGCGACCTGGTTCGTACTATCATCGTTGACAGTACAGTGACTTGCCGTATGAAGCGTTCTGACGTGATTGACAATGCAAACATCCGTCCGGGAGACGTTATAGTAGGTCTTGCATCTTACGGACAGGCTACTTACGAAAAGGAATACAACGGCGGTATGGGTAGCAACGGTCTGACAAGCGCGCGTCACGACGTATTCTCAAAATATCTTGCAGAGAAATATCCTGAAAGCTACGACAAGGCTGTACCTGAAGACCTGGTTTACAGCGGAAATCTGAAACTGACTGACGCCGTGGAAGGTTCTCCACTTGACGCAGGTAAGCTAGTTCTCTCTCCTACCCGTACATACGCACCTGTAGTTAAGAAACTGCTTGATGCTCTCCGTCCTGAAATCCACGGTATGGTTCACTGCTCAGGTGGCGCACAGACTAAGGTTCTGCACTTCGTAGGCGACAACTGCCGCGTGGTTAAGGATAATCTCTTCCCTGTTCCTCCATTGTTCCGCACTATCAAGGAACAGAGCGGTACTGACTGGGACGAAATGTACAAGGTATTCAACATGGGACACCGTCTTGAAGTATATCTCTCTCCTGAACACGCTGAACAGGTTATCGAAATCAGCAAATCGTTCAATATCGACGCACAGATTATCGGTCGCATAGAAGAAAGCAACGGTTCTAAGGAATTGATTATCAAGAGCGAATTCGGAGAATTCAGATACTAAAATTTAATTTAACCACATGGCCTATGGGAAAAGAAAAGAAAGGTTGCCTTATACCTTTAGCTTTCTTAGCAGCAGGCATAATAAGTTTTTGTATAGGATTAGCATATGACATCCATATACTTTATGTATTGGGATTCCTGATACCGGCATACGGCGGTACTATGTACAGCCAATACACTGGTAAAAAGAAGAAATGGAGTGCCCTGAAACATATTCTCGTTTCATCTCTTATGCTACTGATTGCTGCTATTGTATGCTTTATACTATACGGTAAATTGTGGTAAAAAATAAAAAGATTTAAATGGCGGAAAATAACACCATACTGGAGAAACTTGAAGGACTGGTATCACGTTTTGAGGAAGTATCTACACTGATTACTGACCCTAACGTGATAGCAGACCAGAAAAGATATGTAAAACTGACAAAGGAATATAAGGAGCTGGGCGACATCATGAAAGCTCGCAAGGAATACCTGCAGTGCATCAACGGTCTGGAAGAAGCCAGAATGATGATGAACGAAAGCGACCCTGAAATGAAGGAAATGGCCCGTGAAGAGGCTGCTGCCTGCGAGGCACGCATACCTGAGCTGGAAGAGGAAATCAAACTTCTACTTGTTCCTGCCGACCCTCAAGACGACCGTAATGCGATTCTTGAAATCCGTGGCGGTACGGGTGGCGACGAGGCTGCTATCTTTGCAGGCGACTTGTTCCGCATGTATTCGAAATATTGCGAGACCAAAGGATGGCGACTTGAGGTATCAAGCGCTAACGAAGGTGCAGCAGGCGGTTTCAAGGAAATAATCTGCTCTGTAACCGGAGAAAAGGTTTACGGAACTCTGAAATACGAATCGGGAGTACACCGCGTGCAGCGAGTTCCTGCCACTGAAACTCAGGGACGTGTACACACATCGGCCGCATCGGTAGCCGTACTGCCTGAAGCAGAACCTTTCGATGTGGAAATCAATGAAGGCGAAATAAAATGGGATACATTCCGAAGCGGCGGTGCCGGAGGACAGAACGTAAATAAGGTGGAATCCGGAGTTCGTCTGCGCTATAACTGGAAAAACCCTAACACCGGAGTTGTGGAAGAAATCCTTATTGAATGTACCGAAACACGCGACCAGCCAAAGAATAAGGAACGTGCTCTCTCGCGCCTGCGTACATTTATATACGATAAGGAGCATCAGAAATACATCGACGATATAGCCTCGAAGCGTAAGACTATGGTCAGTACCGGTGACCGTTCGGCTAAAATCCGTACATACAACTATCCTCAAGGACGTATTACTGACCATCGCATAAACTATACAATCTATAACCTCAGTGCATTCATGGACGGGGATATTCAGGACTGTATAGACCATCTGATTGTGGCTGAAAATGCTGAAAGGCTGAAGGAAAGTGAACTATAGAAATATGCCCAACGATTTACCCAATAAAATTAATATGAGAAAAATTATATTATTGATATCGTGTTTTTGCTTTTCACTTTATTCTTTCGGACAGGATTATAAAAGTGAACTTAGCGCAACAGAAGGATATAAAGGAAGTTTTGAAATAGGATTTGCAGCCGGTGCCGGAGACGCTGGACATAATCGCGGAGAATTCCTCATAACCAACGGATATCAATTCAGCAGATATTTCTCGGCAGGAATAGGAACCGGAATACAAGTTTGGCAAGTTACTCAAGATGTAACATTGCCATTGTTTGCTGATTTTGAAGCAACATTCATGCAAAAGACCAAACATAAGGTTAGGTTACTGTTTTGCCCTTACAGAAGATGAGATTTTGCCCAAAAACGGTATTTATTTCAGTCCTACAATCGGATTCCGCTGGGGAATAAGCAAAAACAAAGCATTAAAGCTGGGTACAGGTTACTTAGTTCAAGGCAGTAAGATAAAACAGAATTTCAATACTCCAAATCAGTTCACCGAAACAACATTCTTTCATTCACTGATTGCTAAAGTTGCATTAGAGTTTTAATGAAACCATATAAAAAACTTAGAATATGAACAAACAACAATTATTCGAAAACATCAAGAAAAAACAGTCATTCCTCTGCGTGGGACTTGACACTGACATCAAGAAAATTCCTGAACACCTTCTGAAAGAAGAAGATCCTATATTCGCATTCAACAAGGCAATTATCGACGCTACAGCACCTTACTGTATCGCTTACAAACCAAACCTGGCCTTCTATGAAAGCATGGGTGTGAAGGGTTGGATTGCCTTTGAAAAGACAGTAGAATACATCAAGACAAACTACCCTGACCAGTTCATCATAGCAGACGCAAAACGTGGCGACATCGGTAATACTTCGGCTATGTATGCACGTACATTCTTCGAAGAGTTGAACATCGACTCTGTAACTGTAGCTCCATATATGGGCGAAGACAGTGTTACTCCGTTCCTTACTTACGAAGGGAAATGGGTTATCCTCCTTGCACTTACATCAAACAAGGGCTCACACGACTTCCAGCTCACTACTGACACAGAAGGCGAACGTCTATTTGAAAAGGTATTGCGCAAGAGCCAGGAATGGGCAAACGATGAAAACATGATGTACGTGGTAGGCGCTACTCAGGGACGCATGTTTGAAGATATCCGTAAGATTGTTCCTAACCACTTCCTTCTGGTTCCGGGTATCGGAGCACAGGGCGGCTCACTGGAAGAAGTTTGCAAGTACGGTATGACTAAGGAATGCGGACTTATTGTAAATTCAAGCCGTGCAATCATCTATGCCGACAAGACTGAAAACTTTGCAAAAGTGGCAGGCGAAGAAGCACATAAAGTACAGCAACAGATGTCTGAACAACTAAAGGCTATCATTTGATACTACCTTATATAAATAAACATTTTTTAATCCTGAATAAATACATATTCATATACTCCAATACTTCTAAACAGTATTGGAGTATATTTTTTAAGCGCCGTAATAACGAATGCCATAATTGCGGTATTTCTCCTGAAAATACCTAATTTCAAGAGTTCAATATATTAATCCAAAAGCAGTTATATCGGCCAATATAAGGCATATATAACTGCTTTTTTGTGTAAATACGTGTATTTATACTGTTAAACATATAAATATTTTGCTTTTTTCTCTGTTATGTAAAAAAAAAATACGTAATTTGCATAAACAAGTAATCAACGTTACTTTACTTTTATTAAAGGTAAGAAAAACAATAGAACAAAAACCAAAGGAACAAAAGATAATAGTTATGGAGTTCTCAGCTAAACAAATTGCAGAATTTATCCAAGGAATTATTGTAGGCGATGAAAATGCCACAGTACATACTTTCGCCAAAATAGAAGAAGGTGTACCCGGAGCATTGTCATTTCTGGCAAACCCCAAATATACAAATTTCATATACGAAACACAATCGTCAATAGTGCTGGTAAACAAAGACTTTGTTCCTGAGCACGAAGTAAAAGCCACACTTATAAAGGTGGACAATGCTTACGAAAGTCTTGCCAAACTTATGACACTTTATGAAATGAGTCAACAAAAGAAAACTGGTATTGACTCTCTTGCATCAATCTCGGATAAAGCAAAAATCGGCAATGGCTGTTACGTAGGTCCTTTCGCATGTATTGAAGAAGGTGCTGTAATAGGAGACAATGTATATATCCATCCTCATGTTACAGTGGGAAGCAATGCAAAAATAGGAAACAACTGTATCTTATATCCACACGTCACAGTATATCACGACTGCCGCATCGGAAACAACTGTATTCTTCATGCCGGTTCTGTAATAGGTGCCGACGGATTTGGTTTTGCACCATCATCCGAAGGATACGAAAAAATACCACAAATAGGTATTGTAATACTGGAAGACAATGTGGAGATAGGCGCAAACACATGTATAGACCGCGCTACCATGGGAGCTACTATAATACACAAAGGTGTAAAACTAGACAATCTGGTTCAAATAGCCCATAACGTAGAAGTAGGAAGTAACACTGTAATGGCCTCACAAGTAGGTATTGCAGGTTCTGCCAAAATTGGCGAATGGTGTATGTTCGGCGGACAAGTAGGAGTGGCAGGACATATCAAGGTAGGAAACAAAGTCACAGTGGGAGCCCAATCAGGAATACCGGGAAATACAAAATCGGATATTGCCATTATGGGATACCCTGCTATAGACCATAAACAGTTTGCACGCTCGGCTATTATTTATAAAAAATTGCCTGACATGTACTCCGAATTAGGCAAACTGCAGAGAGAAATAGAAGAATTGAAAAAACTAATAAACAAATAAAACCCATGTTGAAACAACAGACTTTAAAAGGTAGCTTTTCACTGAACGGTAAAGGACTCCACACAGGAGTGAAACTGACAGTGACATTCAATCCTGCTCCGGAACATCACGGGTATAAGATCCAGCGTATAGATCTTGACAATCAGCCTATTATAGATGCTGTGGCCGAAAACGTAATTGATACGACCAGAGGTACAGTATTATCAAAAAACAATGTAAAAGTAAGTACAGTAGAACATGCGTTGGCAGCACTGTATGCAGCAGGCATAGACAACTGTCTTATACAGGTGGACGGACCGGAATTTCCTATACTTGACGGTAGCGCCAAGGCATACGTTGAGTGCATAGAAAGAGTAGGTATAGAAGAACAGTCAGCTCCAAAAGATTATTATATAATCAAATCAAAAATAGAATTCCGCGACGAAGCTACAGGCTCATGCATTACAGTATTGCCTGACGACAGATTCAGTATCAACACACTTATATCGTATGATTCACAGATACTGACAAACCAGTTTGCCACTCTGGAAAACATGGCAGACTTCCCTACCGAAATAGCATCGGCACGTACATTTGTCTTCGTTCGTGAGATAGAGCCTCTGCTGAATGCAGGCCTGATAAAAGGAGGAGACCTGGACAACGCTATCGTAATATACGAAAAGCAAATGACTCAGGAAAATTTCGACAAACTGGCCGATGTCATGAAGGTTCCTCATATGGATGCCAGCCACCTTGGTTATATAAACCATGTTCCATTGGTATGGCCTAACGAACCGGCAAGACATAAGTTGCTTGATATCATCGGCGATTTGGCGCTTATAGGAAAACCAATAAAGGGACGCATAATAGCAACAAGACCGGGACACACTATAAACAACAAGTTTGCAAGACAGCTCAGAAAGGAAATCCGTATGCACGAAATACAGGCTCCTATCTACAATTGCAATGAAGAGCCGCTTATGGATGTAAACCGTATCAGGGAGTTGCTTCCACACAGATATCCGTTCCAGCTTGTTGACAAGGTTATTGCTATGGGAGCAAACTACATCGTGGGAGTCAAGAATGTAACTTCAAACGAACCATTCTTCCAGGGACATTTCCCACAGGAACCTGTTATGCCTGGTGTTCTTCAAGTTGAAGCTATGGCACAAGTGGGCGGATTGCTCGTATTAAACTCCGTTGACGATCCTGAAAAATACTCTACATATTTCATGAAGATAGACAATGTTAAATTCCGTCAAAAGGTAGTGCCAGGCGACACTCTAATATTCAGAGTAGAACTTATGGCTCCTATCCGTAGAGGAGTTTCAACAATGAAAGGATATGTCTTCGTAGGTGAAAAAATCGTTTGCGAAGCTGAATTTATGGCACAAATCGTAAAAAACAAATAATAAAAACATGATAAGTCCATTAGCATATATTCATCCTGAAGCGCAGATAGGAGAAAACGTAGAAATAGGGCCATTCGTATATATCGACAAGAATGTTATAATAGGCGACAATAACACCATCATGCCTAATGTAAACATATTGTACGGTTCACGAATCGGAAACAACAACAGGATTTTCCCCGGAGCTGTAATAGGTGCGATACCACAGGATTTAAAATTTAGAGGAGAAGAAACAACAGCAGAAATTGGTGACAACAATACCATAAGGGAGAATGTTACTATCAACCGAGGAACAGCAGCAAAAGGCAAGACTGTAGTAGGAAGTAACAATCTTTTGATGGAAGGTGTACATGTGGCACATGACGCAATTATCGGCAACGGATGTATAATCGGAAACTCGACTAAATTTGCCGGTGAAATAATAATAGACGATTATTCTATTATAAGCGCAAGCGTATTGATGCACCAGTTCTGCCGAGTAGGAGGTTATGGAATGATACAGGGCGGAAGCCGATTCAGTAAAGATATTCCACCGTTCATAATAGCAGGAAGAGAACCTATAGCATATTGCGGAATAAATATTGTAGGACTGAGAAGAAGAGGCTTTTCAAACGAACTGATTGAGAACATCCACAATGCCTACAGAATTATCTATAACAGCGGAAAGAATACATCGGAAGCTCTTGAACAGGTAAAAAAGGAAGTACCTATGAGTCCTGAGATAGAATATATCATCACTTTCATAGAAAACTCCCAAAGAGGTATAATCAGATAATCGTTTTTTTGTATATTTACAAAATAAAGATTTAAAACAACAACAAAAATGGTTTACAAATTCAGACTTATATCAGACGAAGTCGATAATTTCCTAAGGGAAATAAAAATCGATTCAGACGCTTCATTCTACGATTTGCATGAAGCTATACTAAAATGTACCGGATATAAAGATGACCAGATGACATCTTTCTTCATTTGTGATGACGATTGGGAAAAAGAAACAGAAATCACACTTGAGGATATGGGTACAAGCAGTTCTGACGAAGATATATATATAATGAAGGATACACCTCTTAGCGAATTGCTTGAAGACGAGAAACAGAAACTTATATACGTTTTTGACCCACTGGCAGAAAGAATATTCTTTATAGAACTATCGGAAATCATAACTGGACAGGATCTTGACCAGGCAATATGTACACGCAAAGAAGGTGAAGCTCCACAGCAGACCATAGACTTCGACGAACAAATGAATACAAGCCAGGCTCTTGACTTGGGCGAAAACTTCTACGGAGACGAAGATTACGACATGGAAGATTTCGACATGGAAGGATTCGACATGACAGAAGGCAATCCATACGAAGACGACAAATATTAATAACCTCTACATAGATTCTGGATGGAAAGCGAAGAATACGGCTTCAACTCTAACAAGTTGATATTCCGTCATTCTTCGCTTTTCTTGATTTACAAAGAAACCTCATGAACAACGGAAAGACTCTCATCGTACTAATTGGACCGACAGGCGTTGGCAAGACCGATTTAAGTATAAGAATAGCAGAAAAATACAACTCTCCTATAATTTCTGCCGACTCAAGACAACTGTATTCTGAACTTAAAATAGGTACAGCAGCACCCTCAGAAGAGTATCTGAAAAAAATAAAACACTATTTCGTGGGAACACTGAAACTTACAGACTATTACAGTGCCGCACAATATGAGAGCGATGTAATGGAGCTTCTTGACGCACTTTTCAAAAATCACGACACCATACTCCTAACCGGTGGCTCAATGATGTATATAGATGCCATATGCAAAGGTATAGACGATATTCCTACTGTAGATAGCGAGACACGCCGGATGATGATGGAAAAATACGAGAATGAAGGTCTGGAAAGATTATGTTCAGAACTGAAATTGTTGGACCCGGAATATTACTCCATAGTAGATTTAAAAAACCCGAAAAGAGTTATACACGCGCTTGAAATCTGCTACATGACAGGTAAAACTTATACTTCATTCAGAACAGGAAACAAGAAACAAAGACCCTTCAATATTCTGAAAATAGGACTTTCCAGAGATAGGGACGAACTTTATGAACGTATAAACAGAAGGGTTGACATCATGATAAGCGAAGGACTTATAGATGAGGTAAAATCTGTATATAAGTATAAGGAGCTTAATTCTCTTAACACTGTAGGCTACAAAGAAATCATACAATATCTTGACGGCAACTGGACTCTTGATTATGCTATAGACAAAATAAAACAAAACTCTCGCATTTACTCCAGGAAACAGATGACCTGGTTTAAAAGAGACAATGAGATAAACTGGTTCAACCCTGACAACGAGGAGGATATAATGGAATTTATCGAATCAAAGACAAAGATCGTAACAAAATGACAGGAGACAAGACAACTATTCAAGCAGCTGTGAATATGTTGTCTTTCCCAACAATTTACATTTCAGTATTATAGAAAAATCATATCTGTACTTTATCTTACGGTTTACTGTAAGCTTAAGGTTTTCCTCCCTGTCTTTCTTAAATTCATCTCGCATGGCGAGATAGTCACGCCTGGCATTTATAACAGCCTTTGCATTAGCCATATCTAATTTCAACAAATAAAACATTACAGCCAGCAAATCCAATGCACAACGAACTCTCATGACTCCATTCAGCTCGTCGGAAGAAAAATTCTTGTACATCATCAGAAGATTATTGCGGAAGTTCAGATATGTCTTTTTAGGATTTTCTTTCTTCAGTGTTGCTCCACCAACATGGTAAACCTTACTTGCAGGAATACACATCAAACGGTATCCCCTACTCAAAAAGCGCCAACATAAATCTATTTCCTCCATATGGGCAAAAAATCTGGAATCCAAACCTCCCGCCTCCATATATAAAGCTCTTCTGACGAACATTGCCGCACCTGACGCCCAAAATACCTCGGCTGGCACATCATACTGTCCATCATCAGTTTCCACCGCATCAAATATCCTTCCGCGGCAGAACGGATAGCCATACTTGTCGATATAGCCTCCGGCTGCTCCGGCATACTCAAATCTTGCCTTATCTTTATAGGCCAATATTTTAGGTTGGCATGCCGCAACATCCGGATTAGCTTCCATAAATGCCAGTATGGGTTCTATCCAATTTTCAGTCACTTCAACATCGCTATTCAAAAGAACCACATATTCCGTATCCAGAAACTCCATAACCCTGTTATACCCCTCAGCAAAACCATAATTCTCTGCAAAAGCTATTAGCCTGACAGACGGGAACTCATTCCTTACTACATCTACAGAGTTATCAGTCGAACCATTGTCGGCTACACACACTTCAGCCACTTCATTATTCGTAAATTTTACAACTGACGGTAAAAAGGCACGTAACATTTCCGCACCATTCCAATTTAATATGACAACAGAAACTTTCTTCATACGGATATATTCATGAAAACATTATATCACAACACTTCCGACAACAAAGAAGAGCCATCTTCACTGAAACCGCCCAGTTTCACTTTTACCAGATGATTGTCTTTCACTTTGTCAGCATTCAACTCTACACGTATATAATTTTCTGTAAAGCCATGCATAGGCGCTCCAGGTTTTGAATGTTCAGACAAGACAACTGCTTCCTTACCTATATGGCGCGAATAAAAGTCTTTCAACTTCTTATCCGAGAGTTCAAGCAGCCTTTGACTTCTCTTGTGCTTGTCTTCAGGCGAAACGATATAATCTATTTTCAGCGCCTGAGTTCCAGGACGCTCAGAATAGCTGAACACATGAAGCTGGGTTACATCAAGCGATTCAATAAAGTTGTATGCCGATTCAAAATATTCCGGAGTCTCCCCTCTGGTACCGACAATGACATCCACTCCGATAAACGCATGAGGCATAAGTTGTTTTATCTTATGTATTTTTGACGCAAACAGTGCTGTGTCATATCTACGTCTCATAAGTTTCAGCACCTCATCGCATCCGGATTGCAGTGGAATATGAAAATGCGGCATAAATCTCCTTGAAGTTGAAACAAACTCAATTATTTCATCGGTAAGCAGATTAGGCTCAATAGAGGAAATCCTATACCGTTCTATACCTTCAACCTTGTCTAGCTCTTTTATCAAATCCAGAAAAGTCTCGCCGGTAGTCTTTCCAAAGTCTCCGATATTGACTCCGGTAAGCACAATCTCCTTTCCTCCCTCAGCGGCAACTTCTCTAGCTTGCTCTACCAAATCGGCTATCTTTCCATTCCTGCTCCTGCCTCTAGCGAAAGGAATAGTACAGTAAGAGCAGAAATAATCACAACCGTCTTGTACCTTAAGAAAATATCTTGTTCTGTCACCTCGCGAACATGAAGGTGAAAACTTGCGAATATCCTTAGTAACTGTTGTTATAGCCGCACCATGGGCAGATTTTTCAAGCGTAACCAGATAATCCATCAAATCGCCTTTTTGTTCTGCTCCCAGAACCAAATCAACTCCTTCTATATCCGCTACTGTGTCCGGTTTCAATTGTGCATAGCATCCTGTAACTATAACATATGCCCCAGGATGAGCCTTAACCAACTTATGTATAGCCTGACGACATTTCTTGTCGGCAACTTCAGTCACCGAGCAGGTATTTACTACTATAATGTCTGCTTTTTCGCCTCGTCTGGCAGTTCTTATTCCGGCCTCTTTCAGAGATTTCCCTATAGACGAGGTTTCCGCAAAATTAAGTTTACACCCCAAAGTGTAATAAACAGCTTTTTTATCCTGAAAAACAGTAGTATCTATCATATTGTATATATTTTGCACAAAGTTACGCATTATTTCGTTATTTATGAAACGCAATAGCTAAGTGCAGAAATAAATGTAAAAAAAAGAAAACAGAAACTGTTAAAAAACAATAAATAGGCTGTAAAACATAATTTTTACCCAAAATTATGGATGAAAAAAGAACAACGTATTAAAAAACTATATATCTTTGCACCGTCAATTAAGATAACAACATAAGTATTACAGAATTTTAAAAGCAAAAAAGATGAAAAAGTTAGTATTTTTATTCGTTGCATTTGTTGCAGTATCTTTTGCATCATGTGGTGGTAACAAAAATGCAAATGCAGAATCTACAGAAGCTGCTACAGTAGTTGAAGAAGCTACTCCTGCTTGTGATTCAGTTTGCTGCGACTCAGTAGCTTGTGATTCAGTTTGCTGCGACTCAGTAAAATAATCGCAACACAACTGGTTAGGTAAAAAGTTTAAAGTCTGTGGATAACAAAAACCTACAGGCTTTTTTTGTGTCTTTACAATACATAATATATAAACCTGAAACTCCTGAAAAAGTATGATAGCTTTTTCAGGAGTTTCAGGTTTTATAAAATTGCAAGAATCAGAATTTATACCCCACCGTAAAATACATAGAAAAGTTATATGGAGATGCTCCCGGAGCTATTTTGCAGAAACCAAAATCGGCATCCAGCCCCAGTGTCCAGTCTTTGAAATCAAGTCCAACCCCTGTCTGTACACCGGCATCAAAACGGTTATAACCGTCGGATATATATTTTCCACCCAAATATAAATCATCAAAAGTAGCCCATGACATAGTGAGCGCATCAACATCTGTTTCGGACTGCCCCGATACTCCGTACGCTATATACGGCCCTACCGTAAACACCATATCAAAATTGCGTGTAGCAGCCACATGGAAAGCTGCAAGAAGCGGCATCTGGAAATAATTCTGGTTGGCGTGCACAGTGGAAAATGTATTTGTTCCTGTCACAAAATCATTATACATCTTATAACTTGCTCCTTTTGAGGCCCAATTCAGTCCGGTTTGGAAAGAAACAAGCCAATTAAGAGGTATATCCATTGTAACTCCCACTTTGTGGTTGAACAAAGGCTTGCTTCCGTCAGCGTTTTTTCCCATCCACGTTGACAATCCCGCACCAACTTCGATTCCCCATTGTACTTTATTTTGAGCTGCCACCGAAAAAGTTGACAACACACACAATGCCATAATTATCAGTTTCTTCATAATATTGTAATCCGTTTTATTTGTTTAGACACAAATATAGTAAAAGGCAAGTGCGATACCCAGCCGAAAGCTTTGCTTTCGAGCTGAATGATTGCCGCTCCGCATACTATATTATGCAAATATAGTGAAATATCCGGCATCATTCACAAAAAGAATAAAAAGAGGGTGTGTCAAAATGCATACCCTCTTTTTTTTATGACAAAGCCCCGACTTTCCCAAG
>JAHLFB010000262.1 GCA_018884025.1 Candidatus Phocaeicola faecipullorum | reverse complement strand
AATATTCCGGTCTCGTGGGCTCGGAGATGTGTATAAGAGACAGACATGAGGACCTACATATATACTTCCCATATCACCTGTATGATACCACTTAGGCTTTCCAGGCATCCCATCATATATAAGTTCTCCGTTTATTTTCAGATTCTCAAACCTTATATTCTTTATTCCACGTTCCTCGTTATATCCTTCAATGATAGAAAGCTCCGCATTATCCCCGTTATATGAAATATTCCTGAAGAGAACATTTTCTATTCCCCTACCCGGCGATTTACAATACTTCTTATTATAAAAGATGCGCAGATTTAGCAGTTGTCCCTGTCTGAAATTCTCAATCCTTATATCTTCAAAACGTACATTTCGTACCAAATTATCATCTCCAGCGTTTATAGCCATACATCCCTGATAATTAATCTGTTTTTCCTTATGGTCGAGTATATCTATATTGATATAATTCAGATTCTCCAGCACTTCCGGTTTGTCCGGATTACCATGAATGCCGATGAATATAGGGTGAGCTACATCAGCCCAAAGAGTTGAATTTTTCATTGTAACATTACTGCTTGGTCCCTCAAAACCCAAACGAGTTCCATAAACCGTGGTACAGTCGTCCGAGTTACGACAGAATACCCCGTCGAAAGTAACGTTCCTGCTTGAAAATACATTCATTCCGTCACCCCAGCCATAATAGCTTATTACTTTTACGTTTCTGATTGTAACATTCTCTGAACCTCCAGTAGCACATTGGGTAGCGAATAGTCCTTCCACATAAACATTCCTGGAATTTGCTATCCTGATACCCATTTTCACTTTAGGGTCGATTATTCCCCTACCTATCAGTTTGACATCGTGTGCATTTTCTATGAGCATCTGCCCCTTCATCACCGCTCCACCAGCAATATAGACAGTCTTTCCTGATTCTATTCTATATACCCCATCCTTAAACTCATGAATGCCAGGACCGAAATAAACTACGTTCTTGGAACTTTCAGATATATTATACTTATCTATAGGATTGGCAAACAGATGCAGGTTCCCGAAAATATCATCGTTCACCTCTACAGAAAGATTTGCAGGTTTGTCTAATCTGAACATCAGTGTACTGTCATTCACTATAGAATGAGATATTGAATAAGACAAAGGACGCACCTTTGCCTTATTAATATTCTCCGTTCTGCATACAATCTTTACCTCTACGCTACCTTCAAAATCAAATGTAGCCATAGACGAGTTTCTTACATGATGTTTGGTATCAACCACTTCGTCCACATATATCATATACGATGGGATTTGCGTCCAGTCTTTTTTATCGGCAAGTTTTACAAACACATTAAATTTATCATTCAAGGTTGCACCTTCAGGAGCATTATAAGTATTCAATGAAGAAGCCGCCGACACTATAGGAAATCCTAATATTATAATAACAAAAATTGCATATATCTTTTTCATAAGTATAACTTTTAAAATTTATGCAGCAAAATTATACTCGTATGTTGGTTGTGTATATAAAATATGTATCAATCTATGACTAACTTGTAACAATACAATCATTTTACAACAACATTCTCCACAAACTCATTCATCAGGAAATAATCAAGCCCTTTGAGTTTCTTTCCGTTAATCCATATATCCTCAAAAGTGATATTCCTTGCTATTCTGTCTTTATCGAATCCGTAAATGACAGGACGGTTCTCACCTATGCCGTTGAATCTGATGTTTCTGAAAGTAAGTCCGTCTATTCCTCGTCCGGGAGCCTTGTCGTATTTAGGATTATAGTTTACACGGATATTGAACATCATACCCTCCTGAATGCTTTCTATGCGTATATCCTCAAACAAGATGTTCCTTGCCAGATTTTTGTCGCCGCAAACCACAGCCATACATCCCTGATAAGGATAATCATCCTCATCGTGTTCCAATATGTCGATATCCTTGAATGAAAGGTTTTCTATATTCTCACCTATCTCAGCTTCCGGGTCACCATGGCCACCAATGTTTATAGGATGAGCGATATCAGCCCAAAGCACAGCACGACGCACATTCACATTGTTTGTACCACCCCACCAGTTCCAGCGGTGATTATAGAAAGCCATACAGTCGTCACTATTACGCATAAAGATATTATCGATATCAATATTCTGGCAACTCATCATATCTATACCGTCCGACCATCCACGACAGCTGAAAGCCTTGAAATTTCTTACTGTAATATCCTTGGAACCACCTCCGAATATTGAATAATGGTCAGGGTTGATAACAGTAATACCATCGATATAAACATTCTTAGAGTCTGTAACCTCGATACCTCTAATACCTTTATAGATAATACCACGACCTATAATTCTTACGTTTTCAGCATGGTCTACCAGAAGTTTAGCCTCAACAACAGCTCCCGGAGCAAGATACACTGTAGTATTGCTTGGAATACTTATCTGATTGTTAGGAAGGTCTTTGGGTCTGTGAGTTCCCGGACCGAAATACATCACCCCTTCCTTGCTTTCTGTATAAACTTCTTTCTCTACAGGATTTGCAAACAGATGTAGATTGTGCAGACGGTCACCATTGAATTCCACAGAAAGATACTGCGGTTTGTCAAGAGTAAACAGAATACAATTTTCCACCTGTTTATACTCAACACCTTTCGATTTTGGTCTGATATCCACAGTCTGGATAATCCCGTTGTTCTTCTTCACCATTACCTCCACAGGCTCGTTCATGTCGAACTGTACCATAGACGCATCCTGCACCCTGTCCATATCCACTTGTACTTTATACTCGAAAGTCTCCTTCCATTCTCCCCCTTTAGTCCTTACCCTTACGGTAAAGTCATCATTATGAGGAATTCCTGTTCTAAGACCTTCCGGATAAGTATAAAGTTGTGCGTTAATTGTAAATGTAACGGTAAGCAATAAGCATATCGTTACAATAAATCTATTCTTCATCATATTAAAATATTCAATTATAAGATCATACATCAAATAGCAGTCAGTTTATATACCATAAATGACATAGGCGGCAGAATGTCGTTTATTGCATTCTTTTCTACCATTACATCTGCTTTCTTAGGAACTATCAGATTAGGGTTCTCAAGTGTATTTTCAGCTTCCATCTTTTCAGAATGCAGCAATATACACTCACCTTTCGTTTGAAGTTTTTTCTTTAGTCCTTTGAAGTCAATCTTGATATCTTGTGCGTTTTCTGATGTATTTACTACTTTAACAATATATGTTTTATTGTTTTCATCCCATACGGCACTTGCAAATAATCCGTTCTGTTCTTTATCGCCACATACAACATTACCGTCCATAGTAAGTTTCAGCGAGTGTGTTCCTTTATTTGTTGCATAAAGCTGCTGGACATAATAGCTACAAGTCTTCATTACTGACAGATTGTCGAACCATATTAAGTCAGGACGCCATTGCCATCCGTCGATATGTGCAAGCAGAGGAGCATAGGTTGCCATCCTTACCATATCTGCATTTCTTTCCAGTCCTGTCATGAATGCAGCTTCAAGTAATGCAGCACGGAAATGATTCCATTTCTTTCCAGGAACATGACATGCATATTCTCCTGCAAATACTTTAGGGCCTTTTCTGTCATAATTGTCATATCGTTTCCCCTGCGAGATAAACCAGTTGTCAGGACGATAGAAGTGTTCATCAACTAAATCAACTTTCAGTTCTTTCATACCTTTCCATAAATATTCGAACTCTTCGCCTTCAGGATATGGTCCTGACGAACCTGCAATTTTAATTTCAGGATGCTGTTTTCTAATAACATCTACAAAAACTTTCAGCCTATCCACATATATCTGCCCCCATTGTTCGTTACCAATACCAAGATACTTAAGGTTAAATGGTTCAGGATGCCCCATTTCAGCTCTAAGTTTTCCCCATTTGGTGTTAATATCCCCATTGGCAAATTCTATCAGGTCCAAAGCATCCTGCACAAATAAATCAAGGCTGTCTGCCGGAATCTGACAGTCATCATTATTCTGATATTGACACAATAGTCCACAATTCAGTATAGGCAAAGGTTCTGCACCTATATCTTCTGATAACTGAAAATACTCATAGAATCCCAAACCGTATGATTGAAAGTAGTCCGGAAAGAATCTGTGAGGGAAAGTATAGTGCCATCTGTTCTCGTTTGTAGGTCTGTTTTCCACTTGCCCCACAGTCTCTTTCCATTGATATCGGTTGCCCATGTCAGTACCTTCCACTATGCATCCTCCCGGAAATCTGAATACGTCCGGCGACAAATCAGCCAAAGCCTGTACCAAATCCTTTCTTAATCCGTTTTCCCTGTTTTTCCATGTGTCAACAGGGAATAATGAAACATGCTCCAAATCAACATTACCTTCTGTTTCAAGAAATATACGAAGGTGAGCTTTCTTTTCTTCCACTTCCGGTTTCAGGATAATCTGATATTTCTTCCAGTCGTCAGAACTAATTTCCAGTTTCTTAGAAGTGATAACTTGAGTTTCACCCATGCTGTCATTATCAATAAGTTCAACTCTGATTCTTTGTCCTTTACCTCTTGCCCAAACAGAGAAACGATATTCATTACCGGCTTTAAGTCCCATCCCGAAGAATCCTTCATTTTCTATTCCGGAATGTTTATGTGGATGAGCGGATTTGCCTAAGCGTACATAGTGAGGATTACGGTTAAACGGTCCGTCATTCATAAGAGTTACATTTCCGAATATGTTCCATCCCATCAGATTCTGCGTAAACTCAAATGATCTGTTTTTCACTAATTCCGCATATAAACCTCCGTCTGCCCCAAAATTTATATCCTCAAAGAATAGTCCGTACATTGTAGGACTTACGTCAGATATTATTTTGTTGGCATGCACAGTCATAACATTTTCTTTAGCCATAAAAGAGCTATTGGCTGCCAGTAGCGACAGCACAATAGCCATGTATGTATTCTTGTTTTTCATGGTTTATAAACATTGTTAATCTTTATTCAACGGGGCTTTCTACAGTAGTCTGTCTTGCATACATCAGTGTACCACAGCCTAACAAGTCCAAATCTCCTCCACCTGTACTTGCATTTGCACATGTTTCCGGGCGTTGCTGGTTAACGCCCATAAGTGTATATTGTGTCCATTTAGGTTCTACATTTTTCACTGATGAATAATGGGCATATAATACTTCCCACATTGGTCTTTGTTTTCCCCTTTGGTCTTCGGCTATCGTTGTATGTAGTCCATGTATTGGGTTGTTATAATACACAAACGGGACATCAAGCATGGCTACATTATACTTGGCAGTATATTCAGAAGCCTTTAGTATAACATTATCGTTATATCCATAGAAATCATCCCCTTGGTTCCATGTCTGTTGTGCTATTACTCCTAACAGTCCAATTACCAAAGTAGCATGTCCCTGGTCACGACCGGATTCCTGTATCTGAGCCAATCCTTCATTATCTCCATCGAATACATGTACGATTGTATTTTTCAGACATCCGTTACCTTCACCTTCCAAAAGGTACTCAACAGCCTGGTTATATATACTTCTATTGTCTGCAAGGATACCTATTGCCAACATTGAAGCAATATTTGCAAGATCCCAGTTAGCCCAATAGTTCATAACATCAGCATCGTGATGTCTCACCAGGAAATCATTATTTACTTTATAGAACACATCAACCATCCATTTTTGATATGCAGCCAAATCTTCTGCTGCCCATCCGGCATAATCTCTCATTAGTTCTCCGGCATTTGCAAACTGATATCCGTATAATCCTGCTGCCAATGAAACATTGGAGTCACCATTAAGTGACTTACATGTTTGAGCCCATGCATTCAGAATATTTATTGCAGCTTGAGCATATTGTGTATCATTAGTAATTTTCCATGCTAACGCATATTGATACGCAGCATGGGCCTGTTTTGCCGCATTATTATAGTTATCAGGTTCAGGTTCCCAGATAGTATTACCACCTCTGATTATCTTCACTGTAGCATTTGGAGACAGTGAAGGTTTACGTTCGCCATCAAAGAATCCTGTAGTGACAATCTTCTCCCATCCGTCTATCCATGGAGATTCGTTAGCAGCGACTTTAGACTTTGCTCTATCAATATCTTCTTGAGAATGTAAAGCACCCGGATGAATAAAAGCAGTACCTTCAGGTTTTAAAGTAATGTCATGTTGTATTTCTTCATTAACATTATCAGACGGTGTCTGCCAATCCCTTTCTATAGGGTCAATGTCATCACCGCAGGATGAAACAAAAAACAACAAACCAAATAAAAGCATATTTTTAGTTTTCATAATCATTATCAATTAGTACGTTCAATCTTTATTTGTGAGATATACAGGTAATTATTAGGGTTGAGCATTGTTGCAAAACCGATTTTTACTTCTTTAGCTTCAATTAGTGAGAAAGTTACAGCATGTTCATTAGGAACCGAATTGTTACCTTCTGTAATATTCATTTCAGCCAAAACATTTGTTTTATCACTAAAATACCAAGGACTACCTTGATCTGTTAATGCCGGGAACTCAATATCATGTCCATCCATTATACCGAATACCACACCATCACGTCCTCCTGCGTCCACTACTGCATTATCATCACCAGCTACAGTTATTGTAACTGTATAGTCACCTTTTGGAAGCATAGTATTTTGATACAATGCTCCGTCATAATTATTTGAACCATTACCTATCATCGACAGATAAGTACTGCCATTTTCCACAGTAATCAACGAATTTCCATAGAATTTGGAGTTCTTTTCCCAATATCTTGCATTTCCACCTTCATTTTCAAATGTTGGACCTGCATTTTTGAGAACACAAGAAGTTATATCGTTATTTCCTGAAGTTGCAGGTATAACAGCAACATTGAATTTTATAGGTTCTATAAGATTCTCTCCATATGAAAGCTCAACTTCGACAGATTCCTGATATTCATCTGTTGTAGGAACAGTAAATGTAATCTCACTTTCATTAATATTAGGTGAACCTATGGCTGTTCCATTAAATTTTATAATAAGATTCTCCTTTAATTCATCAAGATTAGTTCCGCCAATAGTGAATGTTTCGCCACTTACAGTAATAACGTCATATTTATTTACTATAGGAGCTGCCTTTACCTCAAACCCGGTGTCTATCGTAAATTTTCTTCCGGCATACTTGAATAACAGATTCCCTTTTCCTGTAGTAGCCTCAGCAGGTATTCTAACCTTAAATCCATTCTCTGTTTTTTCAATAACTTCTGTATCAATACCACCGACATTAACTATAATATCTTCTACAGATTCCGGAAGATTATTTCCTGTAACGGTAATAATGTTACCAAGATAACCTGAACCTTCTTCAACCCCTTTTGCTGTGAGTTCAGTAGGATCGGGATTGACTGTATACTTAAGTTCTGAAGTCTTTTCCTCGAACGGAGTAAGGACTTTTATCGCATATTCACCTTCTGACAGGTTTTGAGGTGCCAAAACCGTTATTGTTTCATCTTTCACATCTTTCACAGTTCCAGCCTTTTCACCAAACCAAACTTTTGTTCCTTCCAAAGTAGAGGCATCTCCAAATCCTTTACCTATTATTTGAACTTCACATCCGGCATATCCCTCTTCCGGAGTTACAGATTCTATGGTTAAAGGATTCACAAGAAGTAACTCGTATGGAATATTAACTTCCTGGCTACCAATCTTAAGTGTAATAGCTCCACTTTGTGCATCAGCAGGAACTTTTACCTTAATCTCATTTTCAGACCATGAGGTTATTTCAGCATCAGTTGCCGACTTATTAAATCTAAGCGAAACATCATCCTTTGTTCCTCCAAGCATTTCACCCATGAGTGTTATCTCATTGCCCGGCATAGTCCAACATTTTGTATCTTCATCTTCACCGAATAATGGGAACATAGCTTCTACAGATGGTTGTCCCATTACTTTATAAAAGAAACTTGATGAAATAGTATCTCCCATAAACTCTACATATACTTTTCCGCTGGTAGCGTCTTCAGGAACTACGACTTTCACTTGCTTGTCGCTGCATGAAAGGACCTCTGTTTCATTCTTTCCTATATAAACTTTAAAAAAGCTTGTTGCTCCTCCAAAATTCTCTCCTACTACATTAAACTGATCACCTCTCCATCCATATTCAGGATCAATACCTGTAACAGAGACACTGACTGAAGCAGGATTTTCCAAGTTGACTATCTTATCATCTATTTCGCTTTCGCATGAATAGAATACAGAAGAAAGAGCTATTACACTTATTAGACTATATATCTTCATTGTAATTCATTTTATTGATTAATACTTCTTTCTATTTTTATCTCTGATATTTTTAAGCTGTTAGTTCCGTGGAACATTGCCACAAATCCTATAGCGACGGATTTTGTTTCAGTCAAATTCAGTTCCAGAGTATAAGTTACAGGTTCAGATATTGTGTTAGTAGTTATCTGCACATATCCCAACAGTTCTGTATGTTCTTCTGTATATGTAAACTGCTTAACTCCATTTACATCCTTTTCAGAATCTAATCCTGGAAGGGTACTTCCATTGGCCACAGCAAAAACACAGCCGTAACGTCCTGTTACTTTAGTATTTTCTTCCACATTTATCGTGAATTTATACTTACCTGATGGAAGTGTCGTATTCTGATATAATGATGCATTATCCTTTATTCCCTGACCATCACCTGCCTGTATTGCAATAAATCCGTCAGTATTTCCTAAAGGGAAATTCAATGAACTTCCAAATCCGGATGTAGTATTCCAATACATTGCAGTACCCCATTCTCCGTCTGTTATATCACTTCTCAAGAATGGTTGCTTATAGTTCTTTATGAAAAGGCTTGTAACATCTCCCTCAATTGAAGAATCAATGAATGCAGAACCTTCAAGTTTATATCCGTTCAAGTCCAGATACACTATACCTGAAGTTATGCCAGAAGGATATTCCAAAATAATTTCTGTATTAGATGCAGATAAGATAACTGCCTCCGTTTCATTAACATAAGCTTTGAATTTTGAAGCATCTTCACCAAAATTAACCCCTCTTACAGTTATTTTATCACCACCTTGTGCAAAAAGATTACCAGAGGGATTATCAGAAGTCATACTGATAATAGAGGGGGTTGGTATTACTTTGAAGTCTGATTCTGAGTTCGTTTTGTTTGTCCACACGGTTACGCCTACTTTACCGCTTTGTGCTCCTTCGGGTACTTGCACTACAAGCATATTATTTTTACATGAGTAGATATTCTCTACAGGTATTCCGCCAAAATCTACCGAAACAGCCTCTACTCTATCGCCAAAATCTTCTCCAATGATAATAACCTGGTCGCCTTCATAGCCCTCCAATGGACTTACTTCTGTTATTACTGGAGCAGGATAAACATATTCCTTTATGTTAGCTTCCGGTTCACATCCGGAAGATAAAAGAGCCAACACACTCAGGAATACCCCTTTTATATTGTTATTGAATAAATTTCTCATATCTTCTTAAGAATTTATATTAAAAATCTTATTAATATCCCGGATTCTGCTTCAAATTCGGATTTAGTTCTATCTGTTTCTGAGGTATAGGCCAAAGATAATGTTTCTTTTGGAAAGTGTGGTTGCTCTTGCTGCTTATTACTACGCAGGTCAATTCACCTTCTCCTGTCTTAACCTTTTCTACGCCCCATGGATATGTTCCCGGTTTATACATATCATTACCGTCTGAATCTTTCTTTATTGTACCATCAGATGTCATAAATTCAGTTTCGTATCCATCACCGCCTACTACCATACCGCAACGTGAAGCATTCAAGGCTGATTCTGCTATACCCCATCTTTTAAGGTCGTCAAAACGGAAGCCTTCCATATAGAGTTCCACAGCTCTTTCTCTTCTTATTTCAGAAAGCATATCCATCTCATAGCCTTTAGACTGACAATCCGCAATAAACTCGTTGGTCAATGATGCGACACCACCTCTTGAACGCAACTCGTTTATACCGTCAAGTTGGGCATTTGTAACCTCGCCATATCTTTCATAGCATGCTTCCGCATAATTAAGATATACCTCTGCAAGTCTTAGTACAGGATAATTGGCCGATTCTTCCTTTTCTCTTCTATAATCAGGATAATTATACGAATAAAACTTCGAGCATCCATAACCTGGTAAACCTGTTGTTAATTTTACAGAGCCTGAAGTGATGTCATTTCCTTGGTTTGTATAGTTTTTCAAACGATAATCACGGTTTTTATATTCATCGCCTGTATTATGATATCCTTGAAACAAAGTAGAATATTCTATAGGCAGTCCGTCTTTACATAAATACATGTCAATCATTTTACGGCTTGGGTACATCTGTCCTACAGTATGACTTAGGTTGATATTTCCCGGACGTAGAACAACATCATATACGCCATAGAGTATGAATTCATTATTCGATTCTTTTGTCAGTCCGGCAGGATTACTTCCCGCATCCTCAAGATTGAACAGATAGTAACTGCTCTGGTTAGGTATGCTACCGTTGCTGTTCTGATTCCATATTCTGTAGCCACCATTATTTATTACGTCTTCCGAAAGAAGAATTGCCTCATCAAGGAATTCATTTATCTGGTCCTTTTCAGGTCCTTTTGAACCTTCAAAGTCAGTAGATGTTCCGTTGTATTTTCTCCAAGTTGCCTCATAAAGCAATACCCTTGCTTTAAAAGCTTTAGCAGCCCATTGACTCACACGTCCTTTCTCCTCAGCAGGAATACTCTGTTCAATAGGAAGGTCAGGAATAGCTTTAGTCAGGTCGGCAAGAATCTGGTCTGTTACCTCGTATCTGCTGTTACGTGGAGCCATAAGTTCTGGTGAATCTGTGTCCATAACTGTTGTTACAATAGGTACACCTCCAAATGTTTTAAGCAGCATAAACATGTTGTAGGCTCTAAAGAAATAAGCTTCAGCTATGTATTGAGCTATTTCAGATTTATCTCCAGAGTAATCTTCCGCTTTTTGCAGCAGGATATTTACCGTACGGATATAGTTATAACATTTTGTCCATCTGTCATCATTTGTAGGTACCATTATAGTTCCTCTACCCACATCACTTGATGCCATAAAGTTAGCGGCAAGGTCTGTAGAGGCATCCATAAAGTTGTATATTGAGAAACTTCCGTATGGCGTTCTCCATCCTAAGAGTTGTCCATAGAAAGAAGCAGAATAGTTTTTGAAATCTTCAGCTTTCTTAAAGTAAATGGCATCCGTTCTCTGATCCAATGGATCGAGGTCGAGGAATGTATTTACGCAACTTGTCAATCCAAGCATCAGACCGGCAAATATTGATATATATTTCTTTTTCATATAAGTTCTTGTTTTAAAGTATCTTTATTAAAGTGTGACATTCAGACCGAAAGACCATGTTCTGGAGAAAGGATAACCTGAGTTCTGTGCCATTTCTCCCATTTCAGGGTCGAATCCGTCTTTTATGTTTGTTGCTTCCCACAGGTCATTACCTGAGAAATAAACTCTTACTTTCTGTAATTTTACTTTAGTAGTCCATTCTTTAGGAAGTGTATATCCGAATACCAATGATTTCAATCTCACATATCTGTTGTTCTGAAGCATAAAGTCATTGTTTGCATAGTTCCATGCAGCTCTGTCCTTGTAAACAGTCAGACGCGGATATTCAGCATTAGGATTTTCTTCTGTCCATGTTTTTCCGATAAAGCTCGGGTTCTGGTTAGTGTATCCCGCAGAGAACGGATAGGCCATCCATCCCTGACGCATGATATATTGTCTTCCAACACCCTGGAACAGTGCATTGAAATCAAATCCTTTCCAGTTGGCACCAACAGTTACACCAAATACGAAATGAGGATTTGCATCCCCCATATATATAAGGTCGCTTGATGCACTTCCGTCGGCATTTATACATCCGTCACCACTTAAATCAAGACGTTTGGTATCACCAGGTCTCAATTCTGTCTGGCTACCGTATGGTAGCAAAGACATTGCACCGCCCTGATTTCCGTATTTAGCATAATATTCATCCACTTCAGCCTGATCTTTAAATACTCCGTCAGTCTTGAATAAAAACCATGAATTAAGAGGATAGCCATTCAGGTTGTTCTTGCCAGCCACAAATGTGTCAGCACCTTCAAGGTCCATAAGCTTACTTCTTGAGTCGCTCAGGTTTCCTGTAATGAAATATGAGAAGTCTTTAAAGCTGTCTCTCCATGTCAAAGAGACTTCCCATCCTCTAACGCGCAAATGACCGCTGTTTGTTTTTGGAGCTGTTCCACCAAGTACGGCCGGATATGACACAGACGAAAGCATACCGATATTTTCCTTTATAAAGTAGTCCCAGTTGAAAACAAGTCTGTTATTAAGGAAATTCAGATCTACACCGATATTCTTTTGTGTAACTTTTTCCCAAGTACGTGTCAAACTTATCAGACCGGAGTTGTTAAGACCTGTAGCAATTACAGATGCTGCCGGTGAACCTAATACTGCAGTTCCTTGAGTTATGGTAGACACATAGTCATAATTGCCGAGTCCGACATCATTACCTGATTCACCATAGCTCAGACGTACCTTACCGAAATCAAGACCTATAAATTTAGTTACAGGTTCAAGGAATTTTTCCTGAGTGAATACCCAACCCAATGAGAAAGAGCCATAATTCTTAAATCTGTATCCAGGAGCAAACTTGGAGTTACCGTCGCGGCGTCCCATAAGTTCCAGAAGATACTTTTCTTTATAGTCGTAATTTGCTTTTGCAATATAAGAGTATGTTCCGTTATGATATTTTCCACCACTGTTGGCAAGCATATCACTTTCGGCTGCATTAAGGTCATAAACACCATCATCCACAAAATTCAGTCTGGCTGCAGCAGTTTTACTAACATTATATTTTTCAGCATTAATACCAAACATAGCTGATACGTTATGGTCACCGAATTTTTTGGCATATTTCAGCAGTGCAGAATAATACTGGTAGAAATAGTTCTCTGCCACATTCAGATAACCTGGATTGTTGTGAGCAAGATTAGACGGGTCAGTAAGACTTAATGTAGGGACTGTAACTGCTACCTGCTGCTCAGCAGGATTACCGAACCAGTCATATGTCTGTACCGGTGTCACATATCTTTCTCTTCTGAATTCCTCGTTCTGGAATGATGCCATACCTTCGAATGTTATTCCATTCCATATATCTACAATCGCTTTCATGTCGATACGGCTTGTCAGTGATTTTTTCTTATCACGACCACCATCGGCTGTAGCTGCAGCTGGCTGACGGTCTCCCACAGTACCATAGTCGGCATACCATTGTCCGTAAGGGTTCTTTGCCGGGAAGAGCGGCATTTCCTGTGCATACAGTGAAGCGTCAAGTCCCACAGAAGGGCCTTCTGTAATAGTCTGCAACATGCTGGCACCTGTTTCCAACTTTAACCATTTTGTAAGCTGGTTACCATAGTTCAGACGGAAGTTCAGCTGTTTCTGTCCGTCGTATGCAGTAGCAAGGTTACCCTGATTGTCGGCGTAAGCTAATGAGATACGATAATCAGACTTGTCTGTAGCTCCGGACAAACTCAAGTTATGCTGATACGAGAATCTCGTAGCAAACATTTCGTCTATACGGTTGGCATTACCTATAAAGATATCTCCATAGTCTCGTGTCTCGTATATACCTTCATATCCGGCAGCCATTTTTTCCATATTCTCTCTTGATACCCATACCCACCAGTCTTCCACTTCTTCCTGGTCGTTCGCATCGAGCCACATCTGTGCATACTGCTGCATTGTTGCAGAATAGTCTGTAATACCAAGAGTGCTGAAACGCATGTTGAAGTTATAATCCACAGTCAGTTTTCCTTTACCTTTCTTGGTTGTTACCAGAATAACACCGTTAGCCGCTTTTGCACCATAGATAGATGCAGCACCGTCCTTCAAGACAGAAATACTGGCAATATCGTCGGAGTTCATATTCTGGAAAGATTGTGCATTAAGTGCAGGAACCCCGTCTATAATGATAAGTGGCGAACCACCATTGATAGAAGTAGCACCACGAATCTGAAAACTGATATCTTCATTACCCGGACGTGGAGATGAACGTGTTACCGTCAGACCAGGAGTCTGTCCCTGCAATGCAAGACCCACATTGGTTACTGCACGGCTTTCGAGGGCTTTTCCGTTTACCTGCTCGATAGAACCTGTCAGGGTAGCTTTCTTCTGAGTACCATAACCTACTACAACGACCTCTTCCAGCATTTCAGAATCCTCTTTAAGCACAATCTTCTGTAATGCCTGTTTATTCGATGCAGATATTTCTATTGTTTTAAAACCAATATAAGATATTACGACAACAGCTTTTGATGATGATACATTCAGAACGAAATTACCGTCAATGTCAGTAATGACACCATTTGTTGTTCCCTTTTCAAGAATACTTGCACCAATCACCGGAAATCCGTCAGGATCGAGCACAGTACCTTGTACTGATACAGACTGGGTGACAGAAGAAACTCCTGCCGATTCCGCATAAATCTGACCTATTCCTCCTGCCATCATCGAAGAGGCTATAAGGACTGCCAGTAACCCTTTTCTGGGTGAAGAACCATAAATTCTATCTTTCATACGATTTTAGTTTTGTTATATACATTGTTTTATAAATTCTCTCACTTGTTTTCTTCCCATCAGCAGATGCCCCTCAACTGTACGTTTGGAAAGTGACATTTCAGCTGCTATTTCTTCTGTGGAAAGACATTCGAATCTGCTTTTCATATATATCACCCGACGCTGTTCGGGAAGACTGTTAGCTTTCATTATCTCCAACTTGGATATCTCCTTGGCAAATACTTTACATTCCACATCATCGTAAGTCATGTCAAGACCCTCCATTGAATAAACGCCAACTTCCTGTTTGCTAATCAGCCTGCGCATATAGTCTGTAACGAGATTTCTTGCAACGGTAAACATAAGGCTTCTCACCGTATCACTTCTTAGCATCTTGCCATATTCCATCATGCGGAGAAAAACATCCTGCGTAATATCCTGCGCATCTTCGTAATTACCTATACGCTTATAGACATAATAAAGTACAGTGTCTTTATCATGTTCATAAGTTTCGGAAACCAATTTACCGATTTTTTCCTGGGATATGATACTTGTATTTTCCATAATTCATGTTTTTCCGATTACAAAAGTATCAATAAAGCATTTTATGATGGATTAAAGGTGTAACAAATGATGTAAATATCGTAACAAGATAAAGATTATTACTTAAAATGGCGTTCGAACAGTGTTATAATACCGTTCGAACGCCATTTGAAGTGTCATATAATGTCTCATCACTGGAGACATTATATGAAATATCAGTTTTTTTAGAATGATAATACAGGACGAACTACTGCTTGGTTTGTATCTTTCTTTCTATCAAGAAAACCTGTTTTATCACCATTATTATATTGAGTGTTAATTTTAAAGGTCCATGCTTTATTCTGATTTGCTCCAGAGTCATAATTCTCAGTTACCGTCCACCATTGCTGTACATTTCCTAATGATGAGCCGATAGCTGTAAAATGTGATAATAATTTTGTATAGCAATCATCTTTCTGATCTTCCAAATTATTATCACCAATCATCAAATCATCATTCATATTCAGATTATATTCTCCTAAATTAATCCAAAGCATCATCATTTGTCCTGCAGAAGGCAAATACCAGCCGGATGAGGTGGAAGGATATTCTTTGGTATAATCTAATGCAGACTTGACTGAAGCTTCATCTCTGAGATTGTCATTATGAGATAATTCATAACCACGCATATCTGTAACAAAATTAATATCTATATGACTATTTTCATCAGTACCTGAGTAAATATTACCTTCTAAACCTGTAGAATGTGAACCCCAAGCAATCTTATCACCCTGCAAGTCTTCCAATGCAATAACATTTCCGTGTATCCACTCTGTTCCATTAACTCCCACAACTGCTGTTCTTTCATTATCTCCATAAGTATGGTCTGCTACCTGATATATCACCCCGATACATCCTTCAACCATCGGATTGTTCAAATCATTGTCTCCTTCTTGATTTCCATAAGGATAGATACTGCCATCTGAATAATAATAGTCACCAACTTCCAAATCACGTACTGTTACATCGTTAGAAATACCGTCAACTGTTACCTTATAATGCTTGAAACTTCCTTCAGTTAGAGTTAATGCAGCATTGTTATTACTAAAATTAAATGGTTCTTCTTCATACTGTACATAGCCATCGATATTAACAGCAACATCTGTTCCAGGCTTTACAATAAAACGATAAACGCCTTTTCCAGCAGCATACGGAGTTACTTCATTATCTCCATATGCCAAAGGTGAAGTCCATTCCAATTTTACAGGAGCGTTATATTCAAATTTCTCATCATTATATGTTCTTTCCGTAATGTATTTACGCACCGGAACAGAAATCTCAATCATTGAGAATTTATGAGCAAGGTTGAAAGTTACATTCGCATCACTTGGGTTTTCAACTTCTGCCATCATCAAATCAACAGCCTCGTAAGCATCGGCTGTATTCTGTGTGTAGAAATCTGATTTACTTTCAAATACTGTTTTTATAGCTCCTGAAACTCCTGTTTCACCTACTGTAAGCTGCAAATCTTCAATATAAGGATAATAAACTATATAATCAGAATTCTTATAGTAATATATAGTAGAAGCAGATTCAGATTCCCATGATTCTCCATTGTAAGTAAACGGAACATTCTCGTAATGATAGCTTCCGTCTGCATTTGATACTACATAAAGTCCTAACTTATCTCCGTTCTCAAAAGTGGTTGTTCTATTTGTCAAATTTGTTACTGCGCGGCTTTCGGCATCAACAGGTGAGAAATCATTTTGACTTACTGATATTGACAGAACATTGCCTGAGTTCGCCATATCAGAACTTACATTTTCCTGGTTACATGCAGTCAACATTCCTGCAGCTGCTATTGCAAAATAAGATAATCTCAAAAAATTGCTTTTCATATATTCAAAATTTTAAATTCAAATTAATGTTATTATTATAATTAGTTGATTATTAAGCTAAAGATGTTTATTGGTTAGAACTATCTTTTGTTGCCGGTAATTCCGTACTTTCTCCATCAGTATTCCATCCCGGAGCAGTTATCCCCGGTGATGATACATTAGATGATTCACCATTTAAATTTTCATCATCACCACCGGACCAGCCATTATCATAAGTATCAGGATTCACTTTTGAAGACTCACCCGGCAAATCTATATCTTCCCCTGTCCAAAGTACAGTATCTGCAATTTCTGCTGTCACACCTCCAACCTCTGAAATCTTTACATCAACAAAGTATATATATCCTTGTTCAAAAATGAATTCTTTATCAGCCTCATAAACAGCTGATACACCTGAGAGAAGATTTATATTCAGAAACTCTATTCCTTCCTGTATCGTTTGAGGAGCTATCAAAGCTGTATTTTCATCATTAGGGGTAACTTCATTGCCATTTTCTACACCGACAAGATTCATTATTTTAAGTTCAGCTCCCTGTGAAGTTCCGTTTTCTACAGAGATGGAAAATATCACTTTTGATACTCTGTGGGTGAATGAAATTCTTGGATATACCTTTTCTATCTCTGCCGGAAGTGCTTCAAGGAAATCACTTGCCTGGAAGTTTTCTTCAACGGACTGGTCTGATTTCACTGAAACCTCGGCAGGCTTTTCTCCGTCATTATAGGGATACCAACCTTCGATAGTAAGTTTATCATTATCGCCCCAATAGAAAGGTTCATTACAAGTCAGCAATCCTTCTTCGTCCACACCGTAGCTCTTTACTTCATCGCCGATTTTGATTGCCACCAAAGTATCTTCCAGATTTTCCCAGTTTCCTCCTGAAGTTGCTCTCGTGTTTGAGTATTTCAAGCCATTAATATTGGCTTTCAATACTACAGCCGAATCTGTTACTTCCTCTCCCGGAGTAGTAGCATCTCCTGAGCCACCAGGCGTAGAAACATTTTCTTCGGAACAGGCGATAAACATAAATGATACCGCCAAAGAAATTAAAAATGTTTTTCGTCTCATAATTTATTATTCTAAGATTATTTGTTCATGCTGCAAAATTAAAATATATACACATTAACAAATATAATATTCGTAACAATTGATAAAACGGATGTAACAAATAGTGTTAGAATGATAGTACAGTGTTACTTTTGCGTTTTCCGAATAGACACTTCTGTCAAAGAAACAAACGTAACTATTATTTTCGCTGCATGGTGTGAGAAATATAATGATGTATTAATCGGTATTACTCTTGTATCCTTATCATAAGGAAAATAGTTCACTATCCGAGAACAGATATACTATATTTAATAATAAAAATATGTAACGTTTGTCTGTAGTCAATCTATTACTGATTTATCCTTGATGTTCGGCTGCATATTGCGTAGGCAAAACCCCGAACTGCTCCTTAAAGCACTTTGTAAAGTAACTGGAAGAACTGAAACCTACCATGTCTGCCACTTCGGCCATGGACAATTTGTTGTCTGCCGAGAGTATTTGTGCAGCACGTTTAAGGCGTATGGAACGTATAAATTCTGTAGGTGTCTGACCGGTTATTGACTGGATTTTTCTGTACAGATTCATTCTGCTCATACCCATGTCGCTACTGAGGCTTTCAACGCTGTATGATGTATTGTCCATATTCTTTTCTATCAGTTCAAGGGCTTTCTTCACCAACTGTTCATCGAGCGAGGTTATGGTTATCGCACTCGGATCGACAGATATATTCTTCTTGAACTCCTTGCGTCTGTCTTCCTGCTGTTCTATCAGTTTCTTTATTCTGACAAGCAAAAGCTCAAAATTGAAAGGTTTGGAGATATAAGAATCCGCACCAACCTCATAACCGCTGATTTTTACATTATCGGCAGTACGTGCAGACAGCAGTATGACAGGTATATGCGATGTCTGTACATTGGTCTTAATCATGCGGCAAAGTTCTATTCCGTCCACCTTAGGCATCATTATATCGCTGACTATCAGGTCCGGATTATGTTCCTGTGCAAGTTTATATCCTTCCTCACCATCAGCTGCCGTGAATACCGTATATTGTTCTTCCAACTGTTCGGCAAGGAAAGCACGCATATCGTTATTGTCTTCTACCACAAGGATTTTCTGTTTGGTATCTTCCTGTAACTGAGTATGTTCCTCAGGTGTATCACCAGTGGTTTCATTATTCTCATGTACATTCTCACCTGCCGGTTTTAAATCCATCGGGATAAGCAGACGGAACATGGTTCCTTCGTTCTGCTTGCTTTCAACTTCTATTTCTCCATGGTGCATGCGTACATATTCTTTTACAAGATGAAGTCCTATACCGCTGCCTACTGTACCTTCAGCATTGTTTGAAGCCTGATAGAAACGTTCGAATATATGTTTTATGTCCTCTTCGCTCATACCTGTACCTGTGTCCTGAACAGTTAAAGACAGCATACGTCTACCGCCAATCAGGCTTTCATTCACTTTAAGTGACACGCTTCCGTTCTCAGGTGTAAACTTAAATGCATTAGAAAGCAGATTATTGAGAATCTTATGCATCTTATCATGGTCAAAATACATATTTGTGGTTTTAGGAAGATTCTCTATCATAAACTTCAGATGTTTTTCTTCTGCAAAAGGCTGGAAACAAGCGTATATAGAGTCTATGAATTCGACAATATTGCCTGACGACAGATGAAGTTTTTCCATCCTCATTTCAGCCTTTCTAAAGTCTAACAGCTGGTTGACAAGATTATAAAGGTCAGTTGCGTTCTTATGTATGACATTAAGCTGGCGCATGGTTTTCTCATCATTGTCTTTCTTCATCAGAACCTCCAAAGGAGTCATAATCAGTGTCAACGGTGTACGAAGTTCATGACTTATGTTGGTAAAGAAACGGAACTTCATCTGATTCAATTCTTCTTTCTGGCGCATACTTTCCTTTTCCTGCATACGGGCCAGACGATGAAGATTCTTTCGGTGTATATAGTTTATTACACCGAAAACGATAATGGCAAAGATTATGAAATATAACATAAATGCCGGCCAGGTGTACCATAGCGGTGGATTTACCTTTATAACAAATGTCGCTTCAGGGCTCCAGATATAATCATTACCGGCAGACTGTATTCTAAAGGTATATTTGCCCGGAGGCAGATGATTGTAGGTAGCGCTACCGTTGCTATTATCAGACACAAATTGGGTCCATTCCTTGTCAGCTCCGTCCAAACGATATCTGAAATGGGTTTGTGACGGATGGAGGAAATTCAGACTGGAAAACTCTATTGTGACAAAGTTCTCGTCATAATCAAGTTCTGCATATCGGCTTTTATTTACTATTTCATTGAAAAGTGTTCTACCGTTAAATTCCTCACCGCTTGAGATAGTCTTATTAAAAAGCTTGAATGCTGTGAAGAATGGTGCTGACTTACATGATGTAAGAACCACATTTTCAGGTATAAAACGACAAAAACCGTCTATTCGTCCGAAGAACAGTTCGCCATCTTTAGATTTCAGCGAACAGAATTCATATAAGTCAGAAAATTCCTTTTTACTGCTCCATTCAAGGCATACAACCCTGAAGTCAGGAAGTCCGTTATCTGTTTTGCCTACTGTTATCTTATATATAGAACTTATTGTAGAAATCCATATATCATGATTATTGTCCTCCTGGATACTCTGAATAGTGGCATTTTCCAGCCCATGGTCTTCGCCAAGGTAATACATATTTCCTGAACGGTCAAGGATAATCAGACCATATTGGGTGCCAAGCCACAACATCTCACGACTGTCCTCAAGCATACAGTTATACTTGTTATTATCCAATGTCACACCTGAAAAGCTGACATCCTTATATTGTGGAATAATAACTTTGTCATTCTTAATATCATAGAAGTAGAGTCCGTTGTCAGAACCTACTACCAATTTACCGGAACGGCTTATCAGCATCGTATTTGAAAGACGGTATTTCTTTAATTCAGGATGACGTTCCGGCAATATAAATAGGCTATCGCATTTATGGTTTAACTTTCCCACTCCACCATGGAAACTTACCCAAATATTATTATTAGAATCGATAGTCAAGCATCTTATACCGTTTGTTTCATAACCTTTATGTTCGGGCAAAGTAATATGCTTTATGCTTGAAGCTGAATTATTGTCAATCCTGAATATTCCGTTCTGATATGTTCCAAGCCATATATTGTTTGACTTATCTTTTATAATCGATTTGCATACTATTCCTTTTGTCTGCGGATAAGAATAACTTATTCTGTTTGAACTTATATCATATATACTAAGTCCATTGTCTGTTCCTAACAATAGTGATGACTTATCCATCTCCAACATACAATGTACGTCAGAATTTGTCCATCCCCCTGTTACAGACTTACTGTTATAGACACTGAAGTTACTCATTGACGGGTGATAGTATGCCAATCCGCTATTAAAAAGTCCTATCCAGACTATATTTGTATCTTTATCTATGTAAACACTGTGCACATTGTCAAAACTATCAGTAGCAGAATATGATAAAACAGAGCATGGCTGAATGTCGTTTGTAAATCTGTTTACTATAAACAATCCTTTACGGATACTTCCTACCCATGCATTTCCGGACTTGTCTGTGTCAATGGCTACAAGCTCCTGGTAGTCACCAAGCATACCTAAGTTTATATCTGTCCATTCTTTCACTGAACTGTTATAATATGCCAGGCCGTGACTGTACAACAGCCAGAAATCACCATTTTCAAGGAGTTTGATTCTTACGTTATCCTTGTTGCTGATTCTTCCTTCGAGAAACTTTTCCTGACGGATGAACTTCTTGAGATTGCTGTCGTAGCATCTCAATACCCCGTTCTCGTGTACCATCCATGTAAAACCGGAATATGTGTCAAGAACGAAAAGTCGGCCGTTGTTCTCCACAAAGGTATCTTCACTATATACATTGGTAACAGACTCATTTCCAGGATACAGGCAATAAAGCGACTTGTCGGAAGTAACTATCCAGATTATTCCTTCAGAATCGACAAAAAAATCGGATACCTTATCATTGACTCCCAATGACCGGAAAACTTCTGCAGGAGAAATGAATTTCTCGGTATTGAGGTCGAATACCTGTAAATGGTCGCGGTCCTTTATCCACAGCCTGTCGGACCTGTCGATATATTGTGTAGGTATCTGGCAGATATATTCAAGAGAATAGACCTCACCGCCGAGAAGAGAAAAATTCTTGAAATTATGACCGTCATACAGACTGAGCAATATCGTTGTGCGTACGCCGAGTCTTCCGTCAGGCAGACCGAAAACTGTCTTTACATAATTGTCGGGCAGACCTTGAGATACACCTATCGGACGGAAGGTGTACTCTGAAACACTTTGTGCCCCAATAAAATTGGAGCACAAAAACATAAACAATATAGCTATGTATGACTTTATCATAATATAATATTTTTTTATTTCAGTATCACTTCACCTTCGCCAGCCTTGACTTCATGGCTTACACCACCCAAAGTTACTACGGCATCGGACGATGATGTACATTTCCACTTTCCGTTTTCGATATATACAAGTACATCACCCGGTACAGAAGCCTTGATTTCCATTGTTCCGCACTTGTAGTATGTACCGTTACCCATAAATACCAACACCGGACTGCACTCTTTTGTACGGCATATGCTGTATGTGGATTTTGTTTCGGCATCCTCTGAACTGCAAAGATAAGAATTAGCGTCGGATGACAAAATCAAATCGCAGTTTCCGCTTTTGAGATTTACCTTAACGGCCACATTGCTGCCTGAACCGCCTTCCGACTTAACCGAAGGATATTCCACCGAACTTATTACCGAAGGAGATGATTTGGTTACAGGTTCGAATATGCTTACAAACGGACGTGTCCATGCCTCACCTTTCTGGCGTGCCACAAATGTCAGTGTAGGCTGTTTCTTTATATCGTACGGCATTCCTTTTATACGACTAAGACCTTCTGTCATAGGGCTCAGTGCTGAAAATACTTCTCTGTTTTTCTCGCCCTTCATCCACATATTCATGGTTATGTCGTTCTTGTCGGGCATGTTTATAGTATATTCAGCCTTGATGTTTTTATCTGTCTGTGCACTTTTCTTATCGTAGATATATGAATAGGCATACAGATGTGCTCCGGCAAAGGCCAATTCCTGTGTAGGCTGAAGATTAAGGTCTGTTCCGTCGGCAGCCTTGAGTGTCATAACCTGTCCCATGTTGTGATAGAAATAGTCGTGCATCTTGTCGCCACCCTCTACCTTTTTGCTACGGAATATGTCAATATAATATCCTGTAGAGTCGGATATGTTTATTATACCGTTCAGACGGGTCTGGTCTGAGTTTGATTCAGGCTCGCGGAAATACACCTCACTGTAGCTTACAGGCTGATAAGGTACTTTTGCAGCCGATGCAGGATACATGTTCCTAAGCTTGAAGGCATGGTTGCTCTTCATTACGGGGTATGAAGATATACCGTCAACGCACACTGTGTTATGCGAAGGGAACTGGCTGTAATATTCCAGATAGTCGAGTCCGGAATATCCCATAGTACCTATTCCTGCATCAGGTGCGAGCGGATAGCCCTTTCCGTAAAGTTCCATGCTGATACCGTTGGCGTGCATATGATTGCCGTCACTTCCGTTAAGTGAAATCATAAGACTGTTTTCCCTGTTCATTCCATTGCGCTGAACCAGCCAGCTTACGTTAGGAGAATAGAATGAAGGTGTGACATAGTCATCTATTGTACCTGCCTTGGTTTTCTGGTTGAGTTTCAGCGGTTTGTCAGAGAAGAATGAAGATACGGCAACCGGCATTTTTGCCTGTCCGTCGGACAGTTTTTCGGCATTGGGGTCAAAAAGTTTCAGCATTCGTGTGAAATGTTCTTCTTCGTCTTTCTTGCCGTGCTGCTGAGCGTTGACTACCATATATTTGAATATGTCTGTACGCAGATATGAAGGATGTGTATCGCCAAAGCCTACCTGCATCATGTTAGGAAAGAGGTACTGTGGCATGGCGGACACAGCCTTGCTAATAACGGGAATATCTTTCGTAAGGTCACGTCCTAAGTTGCGGTCGAACAGATTAACAAATTGTGCATAATCACCTATTACTACACTACTGTAACCGGGACACTCAGCCCATATTCCCGTATTGCTGTCATATCCATATTCTGCAAGCTGTTTGAGAGACCATTGTCGGATTGATGATTTATTAATAATATAATCAATATAATACTCACGTCCCTTACCATCAGCATAATATGCATTGTCCTCAAGTATTAATGCAATATCCATCACGTAACGTGCCTGCATAAGATTCCAGTTATTATGCGGAACGCCGTTGGCTATAATATTTTCTGCCCATTTCTTAAAAGCAGAAGCATATATCTGCATTTTATCCTGTCTTGTATTATAAAGATACTGGTACAGGAAATCGTAAAGCGGAACCAACGATTTTATAATATCCTCGTGTATCACCTCGAAAGATGACATTCCGACAAGTGTCTGCTGATGTCCGTTATTCAAGTCTATTGGAACATTACGATAATATATACCCGTCATATAAGTATCAAACACAGATGCGGCCATAGAAGCGTATTCTTCTTTTCCGGTAAGCCACCACAAGAAAGCGGCATCACGTGCTATACCGACAATCTCGCTGTTTATACTTTCTATCATCCTGCCGGTTTTGCTTATTGAAGCCCATTCAAATGGTTCACCTTTCAAAGATGTATTAGCCAGATACATACCTTTTGAATCTTCATGATATGGAGTTATATCCTCCAGTTTAGGACGTCGGTATATGGTAGCATGACTACGTGAGCCAGTGTACATAACAGTCGGTGCAGGTGCTTTCTCTCCACCGGCATGGTCATAGTATTCTCCCTTGATATACACATCAGTAGAATGCGTATCCCAGTACATCTGAAGTCTGGAACTAAGCCACTCAGGACCTTTTGATGAATATTTCTCTACTCTCGATGTAAGGCCGTCGAACACATCTTTCGCCCATTTCTCTTTCTTTATGAGATTAAGGGTTTCTTTCTTGCCAGATTCTGTTGTAAAGTATCGTGGATGATCGTTATTCCCAAACGACAGAACACACACTACCAAACCTAATGCTAATGACAATAGTCGTTTCTTCATTGTATAATATTTTCTTTATCTGTTTTTCTGATATGATATAAATATATACGGATATATCGGATAAAATACCTAATCGGGCAATGAAATTATTTCTCAAAATATACTAAGAAAAAATGCTTCGTCATTTGATTCAAAACGACGAAGCATTTTAGTTAAAACGACGGGTCATTTTTTTACCCCTGTTTTCCCATTCAAAAATCAGTTCCTCTGCATAGGACATTTTCCGCAGTCAGGACGATTCATACATCCCTGTCTGTCAGAGTGTTTCATCATATTATGACCGTGCATTCCCGGTTTCATCTTGCCGCCCATACATGGCTGCTGGAAAACCTTCTCCAATTGCTTGGCATTAAGCACTTCCTTGAACTTCTTGAAATACTTTTTCTGTACGTCAAGAGCTTTCTGTCTTGCATCAAATCTGTCCTGAATAGCTTTTTCTATTTCGGCATCAGTCATTTCAGCCTTTTTCAGTTCCTTGTTCACAGCAGGACGGCAATCTTTCATGGCCTGAAGATATTCCTTGTACAGCGGAGTGAACTTTGCAGCAGTTTCATCGTCCATAACAAGTTTTTTCTCCATCATCTTAACATGCATGTCCATCATCTGTTCCAGTGTAGGTTTCTGCTTTGCACGTTTCTGTGCAGGAGCGTCAGATGTATTCTGTGCCATTAAACCGAAGCTGCCCATAGAAACAGCCATCATAACTACCAATGTCATTAATCTTGTTTTCATAATCGTATAAATTTAGATGTTTAACTTCTGTTGTCTGATACAAAGTTAGTGATAAAAACATTTTATGAAAACTGACCTTGCTGATATAGTGGCAAACATACAGAATGTAGTGGTAAACTGCAAAAATACGAAATATATTTTCTATTTTTGTGTTTGTAACTATTATCCATACATAAAGACACATATCGATGAGAAATATCCTTACCGCAGTTATAATATTCATAACCGTTGCTATATCAGCACTTTACGGGCAGTCATCCCCATATATGCAGTTCAACAGGATGCATACCAATACGGATGCATCTGTAATAGGCTGCATAATGCAGGATTCCACCGGTATGATGTGGTTGGGAACAAACAAGGGGCTTTACAGCTACGACGGATATTCCTTTTTTCAGCACAGACAGGACAAGGGATATTATGAAATAAGGATATATTGCGGACTGATTTGTTCGGACTCTATATTCTTAGGTACTGACAACGGGCTGATTTCATATGATATGAGATTGGGGGAATACCATAATCTTGCTACGGAGAATATTAAGGATATAAGATGTCTGGCAATGTCCGGCAACGAACTGTGGATAGGTACGCTGAACGGATTGTTCAGATATAACACTGAAACGGCTGAGGTTTATGAATTTCCTTCAGAAAAACTGCCTCATAAGGCTGTCTATTCGATTATAAGGTCTGAAAACGGTACGGTGTATGTAGGTACTTATAATGGATTGTGCAGTATAGATGAAAACAATGATGTAAGGATTATAAATATCCCGTCTGACAACAAATGGAAGAATATATTTGTAAATGTCCTTTTCGAGGACAAGGGCAGGCAGTGTATATGGATTGGCACTGAGGGTAATCTGTTTTGCTATGATGTGCAAAAGCAGAGTGCAGAGCTTGTGCCATACTTTGCCGACAACTCAATAAAGTCGCTGAACTATGACTCGGAAAAGAATCTTCTTATCGGAACAGACAATGGACTATATATCTATTCGGCCGATGGAAATACGCAAAGACATTATCTGCACGATTCAAGAAACAGCAATTCCATACCTAACAATATAATATGGTGTATAACTACCGACAACAAACAGAATATATGGTTGGGAACCGATAATGGCATTTCATTTACCGACAATAACAGACAATACACATTCATACCTGTATGGGAGCTGAGCAATACCAACGACGGTAATATGTTTTACACCATTCTTACGGACAGTAGAGGCAGAAACTGGTTTGGAGGTACCGACGGACTACTGCTTACCGAGAAACATAGGGATACGGCCAACAGCAGATGGTTCAAGGTCGGGAAGAAGGGTTCGGAGTTATCTCATAACAGAATAAGACACATATTCGAGGACAGTTCGCAGAATCTGTGGATTGCCACAGACGGCAGCATAGAGCGGTATGACGAAAAGTCCAGACAGTTTGTGCATTATACTATTATGGATTCTACGCATACATGCAATTCCAACTGGGCTTATTATATTTCGGAGGACAATGACAATAACCTTTGGATAAGCAGTTGCCTGGGAGGGCTGTTTGTAGTAAACAAGGACAAATTAAAGGCTTCGGAATCAGGAATATGTATTGCAGACAGGAATTTTTCGACCGATAACGGATTGAAAAGCATGTTCGTGAAACAGGCACTGATAGACAAAAACGGGGATGCGTGGGTCCTGATGTATAACACTAAAGAGATACAGAGGATAAGCAGAAACAACAAAAAGATATATAACTACTCGGTATGTACGGAGAATGACGAGTTTCCGGAATTTCTTATTTGCGATTCGGACGGTATGGTATGGGTAAGTACCAACATCAGCGTATCGAAGATAGACCCGTACTCCGGAAACATGACAAGGATTGATACGGACTGGAAGGATAATAATATATTGCATCTGGTAGAGGTGGAAGACAACATATGGGTAGCATCTGCCAAAGGTCTGTACTATATAAACAGGCAAACAGCCGGAATAAAAAGAATAAATATCAACGATAAGATATTCAGCAGTATATATTATGACAAGCCTGCAGGGAAGGTTTATATGGGCAGTTATGATGGTATAGGTTTCTGCGAGCCTGAAATAATACATACCACAGACTACGCTCCACGGATATATCTGACAGCATTGTCCGCCAACAACAACTATATATCGAAAGGCATTATAGAAAACAATAGTTTTACGCTCGATCATACGGAAAATAACCTTGTATTTGAGTTTTCCGATTTCAGGTATAACGAGTCACAAAGAAGCGGATTCATGTATATGATGCCTGAAATAGATTCCGAATGGCATTACGTGAACAGCAACTCAAATATAATAGTCTATAATAATATGCCTTACGGCAAGTTTGAGCTATATGTCAAACATAGCGATAACGATGATGCCGGATACAGAATAGCTTCAATAAATATTCTGCCGCCATGGTATCTGTCTGTAGCAGCCAAAGTTATATATTTTCTGCTGACTGTAGGATTAGTCTGCTGGGTAATAAATTTCTTTATTGTCAAGAACAGGCTGCATCTGGAGAAACTGGAAAAGAAGAAGATACTGGAACAGACCAGACAAAAGATAAAGTTTATGTCGAACCTCTCGCATGACCTGAAAAGTCCTGTGGGAATGATAGTTACACCTGTAAGCAAACTGCTGCTTGACGTAAAGGACCCGGAACAGAAAGAAATGCTGGATATAGTGTACAGAAATGCGGTAAATCTGAATGCCAAGATACATAAACTGATAGAAATGAACAGAATGGAGGACAGTGAGCATATACTCATAACCTCCAGAATAGAACTCGTATCGTTTACCAGAGAGATATATCTGAAATTAAGGGATGAAGAAAGTGTAAACAGGCATAACTGGAACTTTACATCGAATGCAGACAAGCTGTTTGTGGATATGGATGTCATAAAACTGGAATCCATAATGAGCAATCTGCTGACAAATGCTATAAAATATACTCCTTCGGAAGGAAACATATCTGTGTCAATAGACTATAGCGAGGAAAACAGCAGGGTGGACATAAGGGTCTCGGACAATGGAATAGGAATACCGGAGAATGAACTGCCGTATATTTTCCAGAGATTTTTCCAGTCGTCGGCCACAAAGAACCATTTTGAGGGAACAGGAATAGGGCTTTATTTAGTCAAGACATATACGGAACTGCATAAGGGAAACGTGGAAGCATCGTCTGCCAACGGTGAAACGACCTTTACGCTGACATTCCCTGTGGACAGAGAACTGAACAGTACAGACTCTGATAAAAATGAGAATATTGACGATGCCAACTCACAGTTGCAGGTAATACTCGTAGTGGACGACAACAGGGATGCGTACGAAATGATAAAGCATATACTGGCAGGTAAATTCAGATGCGTATATGCATCGAACGGTAAGGAAGGACTGAGCATGGTGGAAACCGTAAAACCGGACCTTATAATAACGGACTATATGATGCCGATGATGAACGGACTGGAAATGTGCAGGATTCTGAAAAAGAATATGCCTACGGTCACTATTCCGATAATTATGCTTTCTGCAAAGGATGACACGGAAACCATAAAGAACAGTATAAAGCTGCAGATAGATGCTTTCATACAGAAGCCTTTCAATGCGGAAATACTGATTGGAAAAATAGAGATGCTCATACACAAGAAGGAAACTTTTGAGGCACAGGCCAGAATTGAAACTATCGGTTCTCCGAAACCGGTAGAGGACAGCACATCGTCTGACGAGAAGTTTCTGATAAACATCACACAGATTATTGAAGACCATATGGCAGACAGCAATCTCAATGTAAACGGATTGTGTGAACTGTCCGGTACGGGAAGCAAACAGATATACAGGAAGATAAAGCAGCTTACAGGAATGTCGCCCGTGGAATACATAAAATCAATAAGAATGAAAAAGGCGGCTATGCTGCTGCAACAGAAAAAATTCACCATAGCGGAGGTTATGTATATGGTGGGATATTCCAACCCTTCTTATTTCTCGAAATGCTTCCAGAGTGTTTTCGGAAAGACTCCGAAACAATATATATCGGACACCGGACAGTAATGTAATGGTAGAAAAAAGGAAATAAATAGGACAAAATGCGCGATTGTCCTATTTATGTCTTTATATGTCCAATATTTTTCCCTGTGCTTTTCTTGTGTTTCATATATTTGTGCTGACAAAAAATTAATACATAATATGAAAGGCAACATTAAAATTCTTCTGAAAGTATTGTTACTCTCGGTAATATGGGCCGGAAATACTTTCGCAGTCCTCGCGCAACAAGCAGGAAACGTAATTATCACAGGTACAGTTTTAGACGAAAACAACGAGCCGCTTATCGGGGCCAGTGTTCTTGCAGTAGGTACTACTATAGGTACTATTACTGACTTCGACGGAAAATTCACTCTTGAAGTTCCTAAGGGAAGCAATATCCAGTTTTCATATATAGGATATAATACTCAGGTGTTAGGCTCCGACCAGAAGACTATGAGCATAAAGCTTGTACCGGACACACAGATGCTTAGCGATGTGGTCGTTATCGGATATGGTACTCAAAGAAAGAGTGACCTTACGGGTTCTGTAACCAACGTTTCAAGCGAAGATTTCAACACCGGTCTGGTAAGCTCTCCTGAACAGCTTATCAACGGTAAAATTTCCGGAGTACAGATTATGTCAAACAGTGGTTCGCCAACTGCAGGTAGCACAATACGTGTACGTGGAGGTGCTTCACTTAATGCCAGCAACGACCCGCTTATCGTACTCGATGGTGTACCTTTGGAACAGGGAGGTATCAGCGGTAATGACGGTAATTTCCTAAGCCTCATCAATCCAAACGACATCGAGAGCATGACAATCCTTAAGGATGCCTCATCTACAGCAATCTACGGTTCGCGTGCCTCAAACGGTGTTATCATTATAACAACCAAGAAAGGTGCTTCGGACAAGTTGAAAGTGACATTCAGTACAACAAACTCTATTCAGACACGTACACGCATGGCTGATATGCTGAGCTATGACGATTTTGTAAATGTAGTGAAGACTAAGGGAACAGCTGCACAACAGGCTTTGTTAGGCTCTGAAAGGACTGACTGGAACGACTATATTTATCATAATGCCTTTGGTACTGATAATAACCTTAGTCTATCAGGTAAAGTGCTTCCTAATCTTCCTGTACGTGTTTCTGTAGGATACTACAATCAGGACGGTCTGCTCAAGACTGACAACGCAAACAGAGTAACAGGTAGCTTGTCATTGTCGCCGTCATTCTTTGACGACCATCTGAAATTCAACATCAATGCCAAGGCTTCAATGAACAAAAACCAGTTTGCAAATACCAGTGCAATATGGGGAGCTTCTACCATGAATCCTACCATACCGGTTTATTCCGGGAATGACGCATTCGGCGGATATACCGAAGGACTTGCAAGCGACGGAAATCCTGTAACAGGTGGTGTATTAAACCCTCTCGGATTATTGGAACAGCGCGATGCACACAGTAAGGTCATACGTTTCATCGGTAACTTCGATGTTGACTATCGTATGCATTTCCTTCCGGAATTGAAACTCCATGCTACATTAGGTTACGACTATGCACAGGGCGAAGGCTCAGACTATGTTAATCCTGAAGCTGCACAATATTATACTACAGGCGGTTACTACTATCCATACGGACCTCAGAAAAATGAAAACAGACTTCTTACAATCTATGCCAACTATAACAAGATGGTAGAGTCACTGAACAGCAGTTTCGACGCGACTGTAGGTTACGACTATCAGTACTGGAAATCCGTAAATCCGGCTTCGGCAAGCATGAATGCGGCAGGCGAAATACAGACTTCGTATAAGGCTACAGACGAAAGACACGTTCTTCTGTCATACTATGGACGTTTGAATTACTCATTCGGTTCAAAATATATGCTCACAGCTACTGTACGCCGTGATGCCACTTCACGTTTTGCAAAAGAACAGAGATGGGGTACATTCCCTTCTGTAGCTCTAGGATGGAGAATCTCAGAAGAAGAGTTCATGAAAAACCAGAATGTGCTGAGTACATTGAAACTGCGTGCCAGCTATGGTGTCACAGGACAGCAGGACGGTATAGGCAACTACAACTATCTTCCGGTATATACACTGAGCCAGGACGGCGCACAGGCTATAATGGGAGATGAATATATTTATACTTATCGCCCTGAATCGTATGTATCAGACCTAAAATGGGAAACTACAACTTCATGGAACTATGGTTTCGATTTCGGATTCCTTGAAGACCGCATCACAGGTAGTTTCGACTATTATACACGCCAGACAAAAGACCTTATCGCCACTGTTCCGGCGGCAGCAGGTTCTACATTCGACAAGACTATCACTACAAACGTAGGTAATGTTGACAGCCAGGGTATAGAATTCTCACTGAATGCCACTCCTATAAAGACAAAGGACTTCAGCTGGGATATCAGTTTCAACATGACATGGCAGAAAATGAAGGTTAAGAATCTTTCTATCGTCGAAGGAGGGGAAGTAACAAACACTCCAGTAGGTCCTTCAATAGACGGATATCAGTTCCAGACACTTACTGAAGGATATGAACCTTATATGTTCTACGTTTACAAACAACTTTACGATGAAAAGACCGGAAAGCCTATCGAAGGAGCATATGCGGACCTCAACAAGGACGGTGTGATAAACTCGGACGACTTATACCGTTATCACTCTCCGGCACCAGACTATATCATGGGACTGAGCACATCGCTAAACTGGAAGAACTGGAACCTCGGAATGAGTTTCAGGGCAAACATAGGCAACTATGTATATAACGGAATGGCAATGAACACCGGAGCTATGGAAACAATGAGCTACAATGCTGCACAACTCAACAATCTGTCGGCAAGTTATCTTGAAACAGGTTTCCAGACACGCCAGCACTTGTCAGATTATTATGTAGAGAATGCATCATTCCTGAAAATGGACAACCTTACTTTGGGATATAATTTCGGAAAGATATTCAATACCTGCAATCTGAATGTCAGCGCAATGGTACAGAACGTATTCTGCATAACAAAATATAGCGGAGTGGACCCGGAAGTACCGAACGGAATGGACAATACGTTTTATCCTCGTCCAAGAACATTCTCTTTAAACATTGGTCTTAATTTCTAAAGTTGATAAAGCCTCAGTTATAAGCATACAATGTTCTCCTTCCGGATGATAAACTTATGACTATCAAACTAACAAACTTAAAAACTCATAAACTCATGAAAAAATATATCTATATATTGTCAATGTGTACTGCCGCAATGTTTGCTACATCGTGTGTAGGCGACCTTGACCAGTATCCGCATGAAGAAATTACTTCGGAAAGTGTATATACCAGCCTGCAGAACTATAAAAGCGTGTTGGGTAAAATATATGTATCAATGGTAACCAAAGGCCAGGAGAAAGACGGAAATCTGGACCTTTCAAGTAACCGTGGAGAAGATTATATGCGATGCTATTTCAATCTTCAGGAAGTAGGAACAGATGAGGTGGCTTATACATGGCTCAGCGGTGAAAATCTGACTGATATCAGTAATCTGTCATGGGATGCAAACGACCCATGGGTAGCAGATATGTATTATCGTATATACTATAACATTGCTCTCTGCAACGAGTTTCTGCGTAATGCAACAGACGAGAAGATAAGCGGTTTCACAGAAAGTGAACGCAACGAAATACTACATTATCGTGCAGAAGCACGTTTCATGCGTGCCCTTTTCTACTACCATGCAATGGACTTGTTCAGAAACATTCCTTTCGTAACAGAAAACGACCCTGTGGGAAGCTATATTCCTCCACGCTATATGGCAAAGGATATGTTCGGATACATTGAGTCAGAACTTAAAGCGATAGAGAATGACCTTCTGAGCAAAGACGAATGTCCTTATGGTCGTGCATCTAAAGGTGCTGCATATACACTGCTTGCAAAACTATATCTGAATGCCCAGACTTATATTGGCGAAACAAGATATAATGAATGTGTTGCAGCATGCCAAAGTGCTATAGGACAGGGATATTCACTGGAATCAGACTACAAGAAACTTTTCAATGCTGACAATCATCTGCGTACAAACGAAATAATCTTCACACTTCCTGTAGATGCCAATACTACTGTATCTTGGGGCTCATCAACATACATGGTATGCGGTGCAGTAAGCCAGACTTCTGCAACACAGAATCCTGCTGATTATGGAGTAACTAAAGGATGGGGGTCTATGAGAATATGTGAAGCTGTATCAAGCCTTTTTGATGCCAATGATAGAAGAGGTGGTTTCTATACAGAAGGACAGACTGCTAAAGTTACCTCTATAGAGGATGCCTCTACAGGCTATCTTTCAACTAAATGGACAAACCTTAAGGATAATGGTGAGGCTGCATCAAATACAGACCAAAGTGGAGTAAATACCGATTATCCGTTATTCAGACTGGCAGATGTATATCTGATGTATGCTGAGGCTACCGCTCGTGGCGGAAACGGAGATATGGCTACTGCTGTAGGATATGTAAATGATTTGAGAGAACGTGCCTTTGGTGATAACAGTCAGAATATAACAGAAACAGATTTAACAGGAAATAACTTCCGTTTCTTCCTTGACGAGCGTGCACGTGAGCTTTATTGGGAATGCACCAGACGTACAGACCTTATACGCTTTGACCTCTTTACTAAGGCCGAATATTTGTGGGAGTTCAAGGGTGGTACAAGTGATGGAACATCTGTTGAAAGTAAATACAATTACTATCCTATTCCATCGGCAGAACTTACAGCCAATCCAAATCTGAAGAATGAAGAGTATTAGTATTAGTTTATAAGTAGGTAAGTTTATCAGTTTATAGATACTTAACCCAATAAACTTAAAACTCAAAAACTTAAAAACTCAATTACATGAAAACTTTAAATAAAATATTACTAACCCTCGCATCAATCCTTGCATTAATATCTTGCGAGAAGGACGGAGAGAAAATTTATCTCCAGAGTTTAAGTTCAGATGAACTTATTGCCACTACAGATAATGTAGTATTATCTATTGAAACATCGCAGAAAGTAGTTCTTTCATTTGCATGGAAAGGACAGGACGTACAGATAAACGATACGACAGTAGGTACTGCTGCAAAAGCTAAAAACTATATGGAGATTTCATTGTCAGAAGATTTCTCCGGACAAATATATAAGGATGAAACAACCTCAAACTCAATAGCTTATAAAGGTGGCGAACTCAATTCAATAGTAAACGGCCTTGGAGCAAAAGTTGGTGAAGTTAATAATGTATTCTTCCGTCTAGGAAGTGCAACAGGCGAGAATATTCCTTACGCTTACAGTAATGTTGTAAAGGTAGCTGTAACTCCGTATGTTTTAGACATGAGAATTGGTAAAATAATACAATCAAGCAGTACTAATACAGATCTTACAGACACTGGTTATTTCTTATATTCACAGGAAGATAACGGTATATATAGTGGTTTTATGTTCACAGGATGGGAATGGTACAATTATTTCTTGAAAGAAGCAGATGAAACTATGTGGGGAACAGATGATAATGTAGGAGAATTCCATATCACAAGTGACGCTGGAGAGAACAAGATAAACATGTGGTTCCCAGGGAATAAAGGATGTTTTTATGTAAATGTAAATACAGTAAATAAGACATGGGATGCATTGTATATATCTTCTTTGAATGTTAATGGCTTAACCGATTCTCCTATTGAGTTGACATTGGATAATGATAACAAATTATGGATTGCCAATTTTGAAGCGAGCGAGGCAGGAGAAAAGACAATAACCATAACAGGTTTAGGACAACAATATAATATAGAAACAGGAACTTCAAGTAGCATTGAGACTAATGTTAATTTCGCTACTGATGAAAACAATAATCTTGTACTTGCTGAAAATGCAGGAAATATTTCTGTAACAATTCCTCAGGCTGGTGAATGTACAATAAAACTTGACCTTTCGGTACCAACAAACAGAACAGTGACCATTGAGAGTGGTAGTTCGGATATTCCAGAACCAGAATCATATCCTGAAACAATAGACATGCAAAGATGGGATGGAACATCAATGGTAAGTATGATAACACTCCAGAGGACTGACTCTGAGAATGGAATATATGAGGGTACTTATGATGGACCTTATCAGAAGAATGAATATTATGGATTTGAATTTATAGTAGATGGAACATGGTATAGAGCAGACGCAAGCGATAATACCAAATTGGCAATAAGTAATAATGCTCTTAGTAAGTTCTACTTTGATAAAGCAGATGACAATGTTACAAGCATTAATGTTACAATAACTATAAATTTGAAAGAATTAAGTTGGAGTTATGTAATTAATTCACAAGAAACTGGTACAGTTGAAGAGCCTAAAGCTCAAATTACAATGAGCCATTGGTTTGGTGAGGAAGAAGGAAACAAAACTATATGTACTTTATATGAAACTGAAGAAAATATTTATGTAGGAGAATATGAAGGAGCCAATCTAAAATTTAAATTTGTAGAAGGAGAAAATTGGTATGGAGCTCAAGATGGTGACAACCCTGATAAATTATCAACATCAGGTAGTGATACATGGTTCTGGAAACTTACTGGCAATGATTGGCCTGAAAATGTTCATGTAAAAATAACTGTTGATCTGAACTCTAAGACATGGGATTACGAAGATATAACCGAATAAACTTAATAACATTATGAAAAAACTAAAATACATATTCATGGCATTGGCAATAGCTTGCGGAGCCATGACAACATCATGTAATAATGATGAAAAACCTACATTTCCTGAAACAGAAGGAACAGATGATCCTACAGGTGGTTATGACATGACCGGATTTGCAAGAGGAGCAGACGTAAGCTGGCTGACAGAAATGGAAGCATCAGGCAGAAAATTCTACGACTCAAAAGGTAAAGAACGTGAATGCATGGAACTGCTCCGCGAACTTGGAATGAACGCAATAAGACTACGTGTATGGGTTGACCCTGAAAATGGATGGTGCTCAAAAGAAGATGT
>JAHLFB010000261.1 GCA_018884025.1 Candidatus Phocaeicola faecipullorum | reverse complement strand
GAAAGGCAAAAGGAAAAAGCGCTCCGACAAGGCTAAGGGAACGGCCGAGCTTATCAGAGGACTTTCCTTGGACTTTACCGCAATGATGCATATGCTGGCTCAAAAATGAGATAATTTGTAATTTCAGAGGTTTCTTAACATATTGGGTATCAATTACAACAAAATTCCTGCTTCCAATAAGAAGTGGGTGGGGGGATTATGTGCCTTTATCTAAGCTTAAATGAAAGAGCCGTGAACTATAGGTGATATGCCGGACAAGCATCATGGGAATGGCATCATGGGAATGCGGGTAATATCAAAATAGTATTTAAATACTGTTCAAAACGTTCTCAAGTAGCATCCCGGAGGTCATAAATAGAACAAAATCATACAAATATAATCTTTCAATGCTATCCTAAGCCTCTTCAGGCATAAAGTGATATGATACTCCACTGCCTTTACCGAGATATTCAATCTTTCAGCTATTTCCTTATTTGACATATTGTCATAACGGCTCATCATGAATATGTCCCTTGAACGCTTGTTTAATCCAGACAATGTTTTATGCACCAAATCTTGAATTTCCTTTGAAAATATATCAGAAGGGACAAGTGCCTCTAATGTTGATATCTGCAAATCCAACTTCCAACTTTCATGCATTTGCAAAGTTTCATTATTTTCTCTATGTGTCTTTTTTTGTTTCAGATAATTCAAACAACGGTTTTTCACAACAGTTAGAACAAAAGCCAAGGCATTTGAATTATCCATAATTTTATGTCTGTTTTCCCAATATGACATCATCGCCTCCATGACTATGTCTTCAGAAGCATCCCTATCCCTTATATACATGTAGGCGAAATTCATGAAGTTGGATTTATGTTCTGAAAAGAACTCATTAAATACAGCCAAATCTGTTTTTGTATTACCCATATTGCACTTTTCCCATTTTTTACACCCATAACAGCATTTTGTGTAGATAAAAATAGAAAAAAAATTCCCCCTCCACACGGTCTTTTATTTATTTTAACGTAGTTTATATTTCCATTTAAGGCGTATTGAGAAAGCATATTTTACCCCGTCCCCTCTGTCACAACCACCTGAAAAACAAGTATTTACAGGCGTATTAAATCAAGAAAATTTATATATATGAACAATCATATATTTCAAATATATTTCCATGCCATTCAATTAATTAACATAACAATTTATTACTTTCTTCCTGTTCCTTCCACACCCACACGTAATTTATCAGTAATGATGCCTTACAACATATTTCATCGTATGAATGAGCGTACATCATACCTGATATCTGTGATATGGGGCATACTATATTTGATAAATACAATTCATCTTTAAGAATAGCACTTCAAATTATAAAGATAATATGTTTTTAAGATTACACTTTCTTCAAAAATAAAAAAGCCTGTCGTACAAATGCACGACAGGCCATAATAGTTCATATTGATATATTACACTTTGACTTTAACGTAACCCAATCGACATCATCAGGTATCTCACTTTTCCATACAATGTTACTTCCAACGTTTATTGTCAATTCACACCTTCCTTAGGAACAATTCCATCGAAAAGTACCGATTGTCAATCTCAGACCTCCAGGCTGTATAAATGTCAAAGTATCATCCTGCAAGGTTTCATTAACGGCAGACAACATCAAGTTTCCAATTTATATTAGACAAGTTCCTGATTACCATATCTTCATCATTACCTGTCAAATTGTATTCACCTCCTATAATATCGCCTATTATTTCTCCTGTGGTTATTGTAAACCTCATAACTGGTACTTTAATTTTACATAACGGAGTATAAACACCGCAATTATCTATAATCCAAACTTTTAAACATGTACTCACCAGAACCTATTTCAACGACAACAGCATCATCCTTTTCATTTACGCTATGAACGCCGTCTTGTGATACAGGCATGGCATTAAACATTTTAGGTATGTACAAAACAGCTGATGAATTGGCAGGAATCGTAACTTTCCATTCCAACATATTTCCATCACGTTTCCAGTTGCTCTTTATAAGCCCCGACACAGAATTATAGGAAGCATCCACATAATCCAATCCATCAGGAAAAACCGGTTGCATAAGAATCTTTCTGAAACCGCATGAGCCAGGAGCGCACTTTATACCGGCCAGGTCTTCGTAATACCATATCAGCAAGTCGCCCAAAAGCATTACATGGTTTGCCGAATTCATAGCCGGATTTGCCGTATCACCGTTCCATAGCTCCCATATCGTAGTTGCACCTTTGTTTACCATATACCCCCAGCTCGGATAATCCTCGTTTGTTGCTATTTTATACGCCAAATCCTTCCTTCCATATTTGGAAAGACCTCTCATAAGATACTGGATACCTACAACTCCGGTACTGACATGTCCGTTGAAATCTTCTTCGGTCTTTTTCACTATATTGTCGAAAACCTTCTGTTCGTAAGCTTCGGGCACCAATCCCAGGTATAACGAGAGCATATTTGCGGTCACTGTGTTATTGCCGTAACATGCTGTCTCCCTGTTAAAGAACTTATCGTTGTAAGCCTCCTTCATCTTACTCGCCAGTTCCTCATATTCGGCCGCATCACGCTCTTTGCCGCATATCAGCGCGAACTTACGCATCAGGCGCAACAAGTCGTAATATACCGTGGTGCTCAGGATTGCACCGTCCGTAATCCTGTCAGGGTCTTGCGAATGAATCAGTTCCGGTTTTTCCGGCGGCATACACCAGTCTCCATATTTGTCCTTGACGATTATGTAATCCTTCATAGCTACATTTTCTATGTGTTTCATATACTTACGCATGGAATCATAATGTTTCCTTATTCCCGAATCATCTCCATAATGCCTGTGGAGCATCTCTGCCACATACATAAAAGCTGAGGACCATGTAACTTCATCTTCATAGAACCGCCAGTAACTGGGCGATACATGCGAAACGTTTCCCTCTTCGTTCTGCGAATCTTCTATGTCCTGTAGCCATTTGCCGTACATCAAGGCATTGTCGAAAAGATAGGCTTCACCGCTTGCCCCCGTGGCACGGTCACCCAACCATCCCATACGCTCGTCACGCTGAGGACAATCGGTAGGCATACCACGGTAGTTTCCCCTTATGCCCCAGAAAGCGTTGCGGTAAATCCTGTTCAGCATATCGTTTGAACATTCAAAATGCCCTGTAGTTTCCATTTTATCGTAAACCACGTATCCGGTAATCTCATCCGGTGCAGGCTCATATCCCAGTCCGGAAATTTCAACGTAACGGAAGCCATGGTAAACAAACTTGGGCTGCCAGCAGAATGTCCCGTCTTCAGCTGGTATATAAGTATCCGTGGCCCTGGTATTGCGAAGGTTGGCCACATAAAGGGTATTGTCCGAATTAAGAAGTTCCGCAAACCTGAAGCTTACCGCTTTGTCTTTTTCCCCTTTAAGATTCACCTTCAGCCATCCCACCATGTTTTGACCCATATCTACAATATAATTGCCATTGCTGTTCTTGAAAATCCTTTTCGGAACAACTGAATCCTGCACCTCGATGTTCGGGTTAGGTTGTGCAATAAGCTCTCCTCCTGGTGCGTCCATTACATCGGCGGACTTCCATTTCGAATCATCGTAATCTGATGTATTCCAGCCTTTAAGTTCTTTGCGGGCATCGTATTTTTCGCCATCATATTCGTTATTGGTAGTTACAGGTCCGCTTGAGGTCACTTTCCAATCGTCACCTGTAACCACCAAATACTTCAGACCATTTTCATACTTAACTTCCAACTGTGCAATAAGGCACGGCAGTCCAAAATACGGCATAGCGAACTGCGCTCCGTGTTTGGGGTGTTCCTCGTTACGCATGGGAAAATACCGGCCATTGCCTAAGACCACACCAATGGCGTTCTTCCCCTGCGACAACATAGAAGTGACATCGTAGGTATTGAAATAAACGCTCTCCGTGTATAGTGAGAGTGTGGGAGACAATACGCCACCTACACGCTCGCCATTGATATATGCCTCGTAAAGTCCGAGCCCGCAAATGTAAAGCGTGGCCCTCTCCACACGATTCCTGACACCGAATACAGTACGCAAGTAACGTGCAGCAAGGACTGTATTATCACGGTCTGTTTCCCATTCATTAGAAATCGAATCTTCGCCTATCCATTGTGCCTTCCAGTCCGTATCATCCAACAGTCCCATAGACCATCTTGCCGGCTCACTCCATCCGCCATTAGCTACGTTAGTATTGACTTTCACCCTCCAGTAGCAGACATCGCACGATTTAAGTTCTTTTCCATCGTATGGGATGAACAAATTGTCCTGTGACTCCACAAGTCCTGAATCCCAAAGAAGGTCATGCCCTTTTTCCAAGTTTTCAAGGCTTGAGGCGACTTGTATGCGATATTCTGTCTGGACTACGTCCCTAAAATCAGAAAATATGAGCCACGAAAACCTGGGTTTTCGGACATCGATTCCTTCAGGACAGGTTTTCATTTCCACTTGCATCCGTTCCACAGTAAAAGGGATTTCCATGTGGATGCAGCCCACCAACATTATCAGCAGGCAACAAATAGATATGGATTTTATTGTCTTTTTCATAAGTTTACTTGTTTTTAATTAGTCTCACTTAAGGGTAATGAATGCCGATTTGGTATTGCGGCTATCAGAACCAATCATTAGTTCGAAATCGCCAGGCTCGCACACATATTCAAAGTCTGTGTTGTAGAACCTAAGGAGATCTGTGGTAATTTCGAATTCAACTATCTGGTTTTCGCCTTTCCTGAGATATATGCGCTTGAATCCTTTGAGTTCCTTCACTGGACGGGAAATGCTTGCAAAGACATCTCGAATGTAAAGTTGTACCACCTCTGCACTGTCGTAACCTCCGGTGTTGGTAACCCTTATGCTAGCTTTGATTTTTCCAGTTACGGTCATTTCGTTCGTATCGAGTACGATGTCACCATATTCAAAAGTAGTATATGACAAACCATAGCCAAATGGATAGAGTGGCTCGTTGTCAATGTCCATATAACTACTTGTATAGGGTTGAAACCACTTTCCAGTTACAGGGCGACCCGTATTCAAATGATTATAGTACAATGGGATTTGACCTACGCTTTTCGGAAATGTCGTGACAAGGTGACCACTTGGAGACTTGTCGCCAAACAATACATCACAAATTGCATCACCAGCCTTACTACCCCCAAACCACACATTGAGGATAGCATCAATGTTGGCATCCTCCCAATTCAGGATGGTGCTACGACCGGAAAAGTTTAGCATCACGATGGGTTTGCCTAATTTCTTGAGTTCTACAAGGAGATCGCGTTGGGCATCATATGTTTCTAAGTTTGAGCGCGAACTACCCTCACCCGAACTTTCAGACGCTTCGCCACCGGCAAATACAATCACATCAGCCTTGCTGGCAACATCAATGGCTTCTCGGAACATTTCTTCCTTACTGCGATCATCGCGGACAGAATGACCGTTACGGCAGATAATGGCTTCTTGTACGGAATCATGTACGAAATTGCAGCCTTTTGCATAAAGC
>JAHLFB010000260.1 GCA_018884025.1 Candidatus Phocaeicola faecipullorum | reverse complement strand
CCGCTGCGTGTATATAAATCAAGCAATGTCTTTAAAGAATCAACTTCATGCTGGCGTAAGGCCAGTTTCTGTTCACTTTTCTTATAGAAATCCTCCATAACCATAGACTTGATATTACTGATATCCATTTCTCCATTATTACCCCCCTGGAACACCACTAGCTTAGTCTCCTTGAGGTTATATTTCTCAAGTTTCTGTCTAGCTGCAGCAATCTGATCCTCTGATACCTCGTTACCTACCATCACTACCTTAATCTCACGCTTAGGATATGATATCTCCCGGCTTAGTATCTGTGAATCCGGGAATTGCAGTTCTTCCGATATATAGCTGTTGGCTGCACTATGAAAGAAAGTTTCCTTTACTATACCATATGTCAAATATATTGCAGGACACATCGTTACTAAAGTTATGGCTATAATATACTTACGTACCAGCTTTTCTCGCTCCTTGTCAACAAACTCCTTATGCTTGAACTTCATAAAACGGACTCCAAGAAAAGTAGCAAGACTAATAAATACAGAGTTTATAAAATAAAGATAAAATGCGCCAAGGAAATAAAGCAGATTACCTGTAGCCAGCCCGAAACCCGCCGTACAGAGCGGAGGCATCAATGCCGTAGCAATCGCCACACCGGGTATTACGTTACCTTTCTCCTTGGTAGCCACAGCCACAATACCTGCTAGACCACCAACCAAGGCTATGAACACGTCGTATATAGTAGGAGATGTCCGTGCCAATAATTCCGATTGCACCTCATCTAGCGGAGTAAAAGCAAAATATATAGTAGCAGTCGTAACGCTAAACACCGTTGCTATAAAATAACTCATCAACGAGCGTTTCATCAGCTCGAAATCATTGATACCTATAGCAAGACCTACCCCCATTATGGGACCCATGAGCGGCGATATCAACATGGCACCGATAATTACGGCTGTCGAGTTGACATTAAGTCCCAAAGAGGCGATGAAAGTGGCAAAGACAAGAAGCCACAGGTTTGCTCCACGGAATTCTACGCCATTGCGGATATTTTCCACCGTAAGCCTTTCGTCCTCCATACTTTTGTTCAAGTCCAGATAATCATCATAAAACTTTCTTATCATGTACTTCTTTCTGTTGTTCAGTTCCATAATTATTTCTTTATAAATCGGTTAATAACAGGAATACTTTTCAAAGGTAAGTCTTTTTTTATGATATATGCAACAAATAGCACTAGCAATAATGTTCTAAAAACAATACGCCATATAGCATTTTCAGGATATATATACATCGATGCAGCATAAAGAACAGCCGCAAAAACCAGATAGACGAGCATTTCCTTTATAGGATAAACCACCGGATATTTCTTCTGACCTATGAAATAAGACAGAACCGTGATAAGCCCGTAACCTGCCACAGATGCCCATGCCGAAGCCAGATAACCGTATTGCGGCACTAGCCAAATATTAAGCACAAGTATCACAGCACATCCTATAACAGAGAAATATGCTCCCCACCATGTCTCATCAATCAGCTTATACCAAAATGAAAGATTGAAATAGATTCCTTTCAGTATCTCTGCCCCCATTACTATGGCAACAACACTAAGACCTTCCCAATAGTCCGAAGCTACCATATATTTCAGAATATCCATATAGAACATCACAGCCAGAAATGCCAGCAAAGAGAAGATAAAGAAATATTTCATGGCCCCGGCGTAGGATGATGTGCTGTCCTTCTTATTGCTGTTGCCAAACACGAAAGGCTCATAAGCATACCTGAAAGCCTGGGTAAACATTGCCATAATCATTGCAACTTTACTTGTAGCACTATAGATACCAAGCTGTACAAGTCCTTCCTGACGGTCGTCATATAGGAAGGGATATATCATCTTATCAACAGTTTGATTCAATATTCCTACTACTCCGAATATCAATATCGGGAATGAATAGCTTAACATACGTTTCTGAAGTTCAAAGTCAAGCTTGAAAGACAGCTGTCTCAGTTCCGGGATAAAGAAGAGCATCTGTGCTGCCGACATTATCAGATTCGATACGAATATGTAGCCCACCAGATAGTCCGGATTATAGAACCATGATACCAATGAAGGCGCATGCTCGTTCAGCCATGGACAAAGAAGAAGGAAAAAGAGATTCAGAACTATATTGCCAATGATATTGAAAAGCTTGATTGATGCAAACTTTATAGGCCGTTTCTTATACCTGAGCCATGCGAAAGGAATACAAAGAAACGAATCGAGAGCCACGACTACCATCATCATTCCTACATAGTCCTTATGGTCGGGATATTCAAGGAATTGCGATATAGGCTCCAAGAATATCAAGCCAAGAATAACGAAAAGCAACGAAAGTCCTCCCACAAAAAGGGATGTATTAGAGAAAACCTTTACAGGGTCCTCTTCCGACTTGTTTGCAAAGCGAAAAAAACCTGTCTCCATACCGAAAGTAAGGAACACAAGTATAAGTGCCGTATAAGCATAAACATTCGACACTACTCCGTAGCCTCCCGACTCTGCCGAAAGGACTGCCGTATATAGCGGAACGAGCAGATAGTTGAGGAAACGTCCTACTATACTGCTCAGTCCGTAGATTGCTGTATCTTTAACTAGTGACACGTTGGTAATTAATAATTAAAAATTAATAATTAAGAGCTAATCAAAAAGCGTTTTTTCCTGTTGCCAGATGCTCCTACCAAGATGTTTGTATGCCAACTCTGTAACTTCACGACCACGCGGAGTACGTTTCAGGAAACCTTCCTTTATAAGGAAAGGCTCATACACCTCCTCCAGTGTACCGGGGTCTTCACCCAAAGCCGTGGCAATGGTAGTAAGCCCTACAGGACCACCCTTGAACTTGTCAATAATAGTACAAAGAATCTTGTTGTCTATCTCATCAAGTCCATAACGGTCGATGTTCAGAGCTTCAAGAGCATATTTGGCTATTTTCAAATCGATATGCCCGTCACCTTTCACCTGAGCGAAATCACGTACTCTTCGGAGTAAGGCATTTGCTATACGCGGAGTTCCACGGCTTCTTGACGCAATCTCACCGGCTGCCTCAACATCGCAGGTCACACCGAGAATTCCGGCCGAACGCATAACTATGCGCGACAGAACATTTTCATCGTAATACTCCAGATGAAGATTTATACCGAATCTGGCTCTGAGCGGTGCAGTAAGCAATCCACTGCGCGTAGTAGCACCTACAAGGGTAAAAGGATTCAAATCAAGCTGTATGCTTCGTGCCGACGGTCCCTTGTCTATCATAATATCTATACGATAGTCCTCCATAGCGGAATACAGGAACTCCTCTACTACCGGACTCAGACGGTGTATCTCGTCGATAAACAACACATCGTTAGGCTCCAGGCTGGTCAGCACACCGGCCAAATCGCCCGGTTTGTCAAGTACAGGACCTGAAGTAACCTTGAAACCCACTCCAAGCTCATTGGCTATGATATTGCTCAATGTAGTCTTTCCCAATCCCGGAGGTCCGTGAAGCAGCACATGGTCCAGAGCCTCAGCCCTGAGCCTTGCAGCCTTCACGAAGATACGCAGATTGTCAACCACCTTGTCCTGCCCGCTGAAATCCTCGAACTGGAGCGGACGAAGGGCGTTCTCAAAGTCGCGTTCCTTTCCCGTAGGCTTATAATCTCTTATATCAAACTGATCTTCCATAAATAGTTATAAATACGAATGCAAAAGTACAAAAGAAAATTATGAAAAGAACATATTTAGGCCAAAATAGGATATACAGAAAAAATGTAATGTATTTTTGGGCGAACATTTAACTTTTTAATTTTTTAAATTATGGGAATAACTTTATTCAAGAGGAAGCTAAAGAACGGTCGTACTTCACTTTACATTAACTACAGCAAGAATGGGAAAAGAAGAAAAGAATCTTTAGGTATTATATTGGAAGTGCCCAAAGACAAGGCTATACGTGAATCCAATAATGAAAAACTAAGAATAGCAAAATGCATAGTGTTGCAGCGCGAATTATCTTATCTGCAGAGCAGCTACAAAACATATTTGCCGTCTGTACTCCAAAAAGAAAATCTTGAGGAAAATTCCGAAGTGCTATTCAATATAAACCTGCTCGAGACCTTCAATGAATATATTGCACAATATTCCAATAAAGACATAAGGCTAGTAAAAGCCGCAAAAGTACAACTGAGAGAATACATCAATTCAGACATTCTATTGCCTGTGCATGTTACAAATCCTTTTTGTCTTGGTTTTCAGAAATTTTTGAACAGCAAATACAAAGGAAATACACCTGCGCATTATTTTAAGAAATTCAAGATGTTTCTGGGATATTGTATAGAAAAAAATTATATAGAAATTAATCCAGCCTCTAACATACGTACTCCACAACATAACGCCATAACGAAGAATATACTGACGCCAGAAGAAATAAGCAAGCTGGCTTATACAGCATGCAAATCTCCGGAATTAAAAAGAGCTTTTCTCTTTGCCTGTTACAGCGGTTTACGCTGGAGCGATGTGGTTAATCTAAAGATGTCCGACATTGATTACGAGTCACGCATATTGACAATAACCCAACAGAAAGTATCAAAAAGTTCATCATGCGCTGTATTACACTTGTATCTATGTAACAGCGCTGTAAGACTACTCAACAAAAATAGCCAAACACAGCATGGCGAAAATAACGTTTTTTCTTTGCCATCACATGCATATGCCCTAAAAATCCTTAAGGATTGGATATCTGAAGCAGGAATAAGAAAACATATAACTTTCCATTGCGCCCGTCATACATTCGTAACATTATTAATATCAAACGGAGTTGATATCAAAACGGTCTCATCACTGGCCGGACATTCTACTACCAGGCATACGGAAACATATATGCATATTATAGATAAAAACAAGAAAAAAGCCATTGACAGGATGCCTGAGCTGCCTGACTATATTTTATGATATGCCGATTGTGCAATATAATTTAAGTTGATGTTCAGTAGCCGTCCAGGCTATTTTTTAACAATGTAGCAAACTACATTATTAATTAATGTGCCTTGCTGATAAATTTCATTCCACTTAATACTTCAATGCCGTAATTGATTAAATAAGAATAACTAGATTATTTTTAATTTATAAATTAAAGTTTTTTATTATGAGAAAAAAGTATTTAAGTGCACTTCTGTTTGGAGCCATGATTACAGCTTCTACAGGAACTTTTACGTCTTGTAAGGACTACGATGCAGACATCAAGAACTTGCAGGAACAGGTAGATGGTATTAAAAATGATGAAAATGCCGTAACTACAGAAGAATTAAACTCTGCTATCAATGCAGCAAAAGCTGACTTGAACAAGCAGATTGCAGATTTACAGAGTAAACTGGAAAGTATTGAACACCCTGTTTCTGAAGATGATATTACAAATCTTCAGAGTCAAATTGACGATTTGAAAAGTAAAGTTAGCGGACTTGACGATTTGAAAAACAGATTGTCTGCATTAGAAACAGCTAACAAGTTATTCCTTGAAGGTGGAGACTTCAGCGCATACAAGGGACTTGACAAGTTTATCAATGATGAAATAGTAGCTGCTCTAGGAGAAAATGGTGCCATCTATAACTATATCAACAACACTGTTAAGAGTCAGATTCTTCTTGAAATAAAAGGTGGATACGAAGGTTCACTTAAAGATATTGATGATGATTTAACTGCGTTGGAACAAAAATATGACGCTTTGATTGGAGAGAACGGTACGATTGTTTCCGACATCAATGACCTTAACCTTTACATGGAAGCTATTAAGGCAGCTCTTGCAGGTGAGGACGATCAAGCTAAATGGCAAAAACTTACAGAACTCCTTCAGTTCGTGAGCGATAATAAAGATGCTTTGGGAAGTTTGATAACAGGTACGTTACCTGAAGGTCTGAAAGATGATGTAGAAACCATTATTAAAGACGCAGAAGTAGAACTTAATGGTCAAAAGGTTTCTATAGAAGAAGGCATGCAGCAGCTCGGTATGGATATCGAGGCTTTGAAAGGTATGGTTAGAAGCTTGAGCTATATTCCTACTAATACAGATCGTAGCGTAGAATTCAAGAGTCTGTATTTCCTTAAGGACAATGAAGATGGTGACATTGATGGTGAATATGAATTAGGTTTTGCCGACAATGCAAAGGATTTAAAATTCAGAGTATCTCCTGCTTCAGCTGCATCTGATAAAGAAACATTTGAAAAAAATTATTCTGTAACTTTGCGTGAGGATGGTGAAGTGTCTCGTGCTGGAAGTAAGTTCGAAGCAGAAATAAAATCTGTAGAAAATGGATTTATAACTATTTCTGTTAAAACAATAGATAATGAAGCTTCAGAAAAAGGAACCGCAGTTGCTATAGAATTAAATTCAAAAGCAGAGTCCGGAGAAAGTTACAAGAATGTAACTTCTGCTTATGTTCCAGTTTTTGTTAATAGAGCAAATGTAGCTAAAGTAGAATATATATGTGACAATAAAGCTACTGATGTAATTTACAGGAACGGAGAAGCTACATCTATAGATTATAAAGCAGGCGGAACATACAAATTATATGCATATGGCAATAGTGAAATTACAGATTTCAATGAGGATGTATTCAGCCTATTTACTACAACTTTCGAAAAAGTTAGTTTCGAAGATTCATACTTCTCATTGAAAGACGGTGTTCTTACTCTTACTAATACTGGTGCTTCTTCTTATAATAAGACTGCGCAGGTAAAAGCTGTTACTAAAATTGGTGTAAATGGAACAAAATCATTTGAAAACAGATTTGGAACAGTAACTGTTAAGAATGAGCTTATTAGTGTAGATGCAAACAAGATAATAACAAACCGTGCATTTGATTATCAAAAAACTGATAAGGTATTCACTATTACCAAAGCACAGATTATGGATGCTGCCGGTCTTGATGCTGCTACATATGACGGATTAACAACAGTTGAAGGTACTAACACAATCGATACAAGATTTGCAATTAGCCAGAACATTAGTGTATCAAGAGAAGAAGACGGTAATATCACAATTACAGTTCCTGCTTATGCATTACCTGGAACTAAAGCTATTGAGTTTACTTTGAAAGATGGAAATTCTGAAACTGAAGTTAAGGTGACATTTGATATCACAATCAATGATATAACAAATGATATTGTAACTTTGGAAAATGTTGCAAATATCTGGGATAGCAACAATCAGGTTACATTCATTCCAACTATTATAGGTAGTGCAGATGACTTCTCTATTAATGTTTCTGACTTGTTCAGCAATTGGGATGTTTTTGTCACTCAGTTGAGAAATTACTTCAATAGCGGAGCAACAGAAGACATTTGGGATTATGCAATCCTTACTCCAAGTAATACTAATTATATTACTGTAGCAGACGGTAAGATTACACTTAAAGCAAGATATGGAGGTAAAAAATTAACTAATGAAGACTTCGCTACTGTAGATTTGACATTAGAACTTAAGGTTGCAGGTTATGATCAGATGAAAGTATTGAGAACATTCAAAGTGCAAGTTTCAAATCTTATGAGTGGTTACTGGGTTAAGGCAGATGACGCTACAACAGAAATCAAGTTCACTTCTTCTGAAGCAATTAACACTAAGAAGTTAATAAGCGGCTACTCATGGAATGTCAAGAAAGTTGGAGACCCAGATGTTACAATGTGGGAAAGTACAGACACTGATGATAATGACTTGGTAGATAGAAGACTGTCTCGACCTAAGTTTGTTATCACCGGAGCAAATGCTGATGCAGTTAAACAGTACGTTTCAATTAATGAAACAACAGGCGAAATAACTCTAAATAGAAATGGATTCGTTTTGACAGCTCCTCTTGAAGCAACTGTAGAAATCCAGGCAGAGTCTCCATGGGGCGTAATAACAAGTTATGCTGGAAATAATACTGTTAAATTGGTTATCGATAATGACTAATCAAATGATTTTTTAATCCTTTTATAAAATAGAGGATGTGTCAAAATGACGCATCCTCTTTTTCGTTATATAATCATTGCTTTCTCATTTTTCATAGAGTATGCTTTCAATTTTCCTGTAATATCCCTATATCCATGCTTTCAAGCGGTATAATCGGCTG
>JAHLFB010000259.1 GCA_018884025.1 Candidatus Phocaeicola faecipullorum | reverse complement strand
GGATAAGACTTTATATCTTTCAGTTTTGATTGAGGTAGTTGATAGACACGGGCGTTCTGTCTTCCATTACAGAAATCAGTATATGCTTGGCATAACACATCCTTCTTAAACTTTTCTTGTAGATTTGTAGTGATATTAAAATACACACCAGCATCCTTATTGGACAAGGATTTATCCAACGTATAAAAAGTTGCATCCAACAATATACCAGGACCAAAAAGATTTACTCTGTCTAAACCATAATCAACTATCACATTGATATGCGTTTGTTCTATCAAATATTTTCTTACATCTTCGAAAGTTTTGATAAACATAAATGTATGAGGATGAATCATTCCCACTTTGCCATCATCCCCTGTCAGTTCACAGCATCTTTTGATAAAACAAGCATAAAGATTGGAATTAAACTTCAAAGGCTTGGAATAATTTGCGCCCACAAACTCTTTCAATTCTACCCCAAAATCCGCACTATCCGTATAAGGAGGGTTTGCTACAGCGACATCGAATTTCGTACTGAGAATATCCAAAAACATAATGGCATCGTTCGCCTTTGCCAATGAATACTCATTGCTACCTTCTCCCGTCCACTGATGTACCTGATTGCGCAAAGTAGTAATCATCTGATGTTTGAAATCAAACATATCCGCTTTCCACTGATTGGCAAACATATCCGTAGAATCTACCGGTAGCAAAGCATCCAACTGTTCTTCCACTCGAATCAATGATCCGAATTTATAAGCAGAACGCAAATCTTCCCAAATAGAACGGATTGTCTTTTGTTGTTTCTCATTCCAGTCTGAGCCCAACATGAAAGTAGCTTCTACCTGATTATACTCTGGAAGTTCAAAATGTGTACTTACCACATGCGTATATGCAGGCATAGCTCCTCTACGTCCTTTCAGTTGCATAGCCTTAATAAACAAAGCTATTTGGGTAAGCTGTACAGCACGTTCATCCAAATCTACACCATAAAGGTTGTTTTCCACAATCAGTTTCGGTATATCCCTGCGTGAATAATCAGCATCATACTGGTCTATCTGGTTCAGGTACAAATCATAGAACAGTGAAAATGCATAAATCAGAAAGTTTCCGCTACCACAAGCCGGGTCTATCAGTTTGATTTCTTTCAGCTCCTTCGGATGACGCATTTGTGAAGTAGGTGCATTGGCAATCTGATATTTTACCTTACCATTTTCATCGTAGATAAAATTACTGTCCGGATACATTTCCAGATACATCTTACCCAATGTATTGTCCACTAAGAACTTTACAACCCATTGAGGAGTATAGACCTGACTCTGTAAAGAAACCTTGTCATATTCCGTTTTATCACCGGAATCTTTCAACGCAAGTTTCTCTACTGTATTAAAGTTCTCGTACAACCAGCCCAATATATCATCGCCTTTCCAAATATCCGCACCGCAATCCGCATCCTGTTCTATCTCATTGAAAGCCGTAATAATTTCAAACAATTCATCGGCTGTAGGCAACATGGCGTATGCATAATCGGGACTATACAGAGGAATCTTGTAACTATCGGAAAGTTCCTGAAATTTATCTTCCAGGAAATGCTTCAAGCCCATTCGTTCTGCATTCCGTTCATCCGTATGTTCTTCCAGCCATTGCTTATGCGCATACGAAAAGTTTCCATGCTCCACACGGCGACGGATTACTTCCGGGAAAAGTTCCCTGTCTTCCATCACCTTCAAAGCAGCCAGACGATTGAAAAGCGTGAAGGTACATTCATTGATAGTTTCCTTTCTCGCTTTCGCATAGTCATCACCTAACGCCTGCTTATGCGTTGCTATAATAGCTTCCAGTCTGTTTCTTTTCTCTCTGTTACCCACCGATGTATTTTCCGGAAGTTCTTTTTCCTCCGATGCTTCCAGTCCCAAACGGGAAAAACGGTTATCAATGGCCTGCTGTATCAGGCTGCGTATATGGAGTACATGATCGATCAGTTTCATATCGGTTCTTAAATTCTATCTATTATTCTTAATTATCAAAATTCAAAATATCATCCTCACCAAACATATTCAACATCGCCAACTGCTGTTTTAGCCAAGACCTGTATTCAGCAACAGAAGCGGTACCCTTCGGCAACTTCGCTTTCATATTGCGCTGTATAGGTTTTGGTGCCGGCTTATCTTCCGGAATCGGAGCATCAGGTAACTTAGGGATATCAGGTTTCTTTGGTGAAGGATCTTGGGTTATAATCTCTGTATCCCACAAACTAATTTCCTGCTTATCTATACCCAAATTCGTAATCTTATATTCAATGTCACGCAATAACATGCCTGTATTGCTACACTTCACGCTCCATTTATCTAAGTTTACTTTAACAGTTGCATATCGTTTCCATGATTTTTCCAATTCTTCAATCTTGCGATAGAGTTTTGTATTCCATTCCTTAGGATATTGGTCTATCTGACTCTTCAGTTCATCTGTTTTAGCAAATAAAGCCAAAACGTCTTCACACAATAATTCGGCTTTATGCTTCATTACATCGTAATAAATATCCTTAATGTCCTGAGTCAGTTTTTTCATTAATGGAGCATTAGCCACCAAATCCTTTTCACGTGCCTCTTCAAACTGTTCTTTTTTGCCACGAATCAGGTTCATATCATTTCCTGTCTTGTCAAATTCCTCCGTCACATTTTGAATAAAAGTACGTTCTTCTTCAATAGCCTTAAACTCAGAATCTATGAACTTTAAATCTTTCTGTACCTGTTCTACCGCCTTGATATAATCATCCGCTTCCTGAAGGAATGTACGTGCGGTAGCTATATAATTGGCTTCTGTTACGGCAGCTGTATATTGACTGAATACATTACGTGCCTGAACAGAACGCTTGAACAGCAGTTCCATTTCATCATCGCCCATAATTCTGTCCTTTACCTTATCCATCATGCGTTTGGAAAGTGTTCGGATACAATCGACCAGCTCAAAATCATTCAAATTGTAAGAAGGAGCATTGTCTCCGGTAATCTTCTTATACTGGCAATCCTCTTTCAGAATTTCTACAATCTCCTGACGATCATTATAAGACAAGGATTTCATGACAGCCTTGAACGATGCTTTAGCAAAGTTACGGGTATTGTCGAAGATCTTAGCTTCAAGTACATCTGATACAGAATGGAAGTCTTCGCCATTGAATTTGGCTATCAACTTATTGCCACGGAACAATGCCGCCACAGCAGTAATGATAGTACCGAACTTATAACCAGTAGGAGGTGCAGAAAGTTCCTCTTCCAGTTTATCTCCAGTACAGTACGACTTGCATTTCTCTAAAATCTCTGTTGCCACACTTAAATTCTCACCGATAAACTTTCCGGCAGAATCGAAGAAACGGAATTCCTCCGAACCGCCAAACATGGTAGTCAGCTGAGTACTGTTTACTGTAAGCACTTTAACTGCCAATGAATCGGATAAAGACGCCCCCAGTCTTTTATAGAAAATATTTCCGAACATCTTGCGCTGGAGAGATTCTATTTCTTTCTGGTAATTGGCATCAGTCAACTGATAAGTGTTAAACAGATAGACCGCTGTTCCTTCCGTGTACGATTTGTTGATCAATTCAGTAAGGAAT
>JAHLFB010000258.1 GCA_018884025.1 Candidatus Phocaeicola faecipullorum | reverse complement strand
GCATTGATGGAAGAAGGATTGGATAAAGAACTGGCTGTTATCCGTAATGGCTACCAGCAGAAGATTGATGCCGTAAAAGGTAATTCGTCTGCAGAAGTGGCACTGAGAAAATCCCTTCAGGAAGAAATGAATAAAGCCTTGTCTGATGCTACAGAGGAATATGAAAAGAATAGGGCTGATGCTGACCTGCAGAACAGACTGGCAATAGCTGAGGAGGGTAGTGAAGAAGAATTGGCTATACGTTTAGAGATACTGGAAAAACAGAAAGAAGCTGAGATTAAGGCTGCCGAAAGCAATGGCGCTGATGTAAGCCTCATCGAGCAGAAATACTTGAATGAGAAACGTAAACTCTATGAAGAATATGCAGCCGATGAAGTGGAAGAGGTTGCCAAATCTGCAGCAGCGCAACAAGTCGTACGCAATGCCCTGTACAATTCCGAAATGAAGGAAATGGAGAAGGCTTTTGCCTCCGGACTGATTAGTAGGGAAGAATACGAGAACAAAAAAGCTGAGATTACAGAACAGTATTCTATTGATACAGCCAAGGCTGCCATATCATCACTCGAGGAACAGTTAGCGGTTGAAGAATTGAGTGCTGACGATAGGGAAGCCATTGCCGAGAAGTTGCAGAAAGCTAAGGCTGATTTGGCAAATGCAGAAGCTGATGCTGAGATTGCTGCAATAGAACGCATTAAGGATAAGGAAGAAGAAACTTATAAAAAAAGGATAAAAAAGGCTCAAGAATGGCTAAGTGTCTCTTCTGATATAATTGGAACTGTAGGTGATTTAATGTCCACAATGTACGAAGGTGATATTGAGAATATTGAAAAACAGCAGGAAGCGAATGAAGAGGCTTACAATGCGGATGTGGAGCGCATAGATGCGATGGTAGAACAAGGTGTCCTTAGTACCGAAGAGGGTGAAGCGCGTAAACGTGCTGCTGAAGCAGAAACCGCTAAAAAAAATGAGGAACTAGAGAATGAAAAGGTGAAGTTGCAGCAGAAACAGGCTAAATGGCAGAAAGGTGTTGACATAGCACAAGCAGGAATAGCCACAGCTCTTGCCATCACAAGGGCATTACCTAACCTTGTACTTGCTGCTATTGTTGGTGCAATGGGAGCGGTACAAATAGCGACAATTGCAGCCACTCCTATACCTGCATATAAGGAGGGTACAAAGAAAGGAGGTCATATCGGCGGTCTTGCCATTGTTGGTGATGGTGGAAAGCAGGAAGTAATCGTCTATGGTGGAAAGGGATGGGTGACACCTGACACACCTACTATAGTTGACCTGCCAAAAGGTGCAGAAGTATATCCGAACATTGATACCTTTGACGACGTAAATCTCAGCCTCAACCCGATTAATGACGATAAGGGTGGACCTGTAATAGTCAATGATTATAGCGAATTGTCTCGTGAAATGAAGGCTGTGCGTTCTGAGTTGAAGAAAATGTCACGTATTCAGCACAAAGACGCATATAATGCCATGTATGAAAATTATAAAAGAAGTAGATTATGATAACGACGTTGAGTAAAATGAAACTGTCTGACTTCATTGAACTGTTATGTGGGAACAACTATGTCCTAAAAGACTGTGAAAATGACAGGGATGAAGACATTATGAAAATGGCAAATGAACTGATATTTACATACCAGGGAATAGTTAATCCGTCCGGGCTGGAAACAATCCTTCTTGAAAAGGAAGAGAGGTTGAAAATTCAGTACAAGCTGTCGATTTGTAAGGTTCTGAAAATACTTACCGGTATCAGCGCCTGGGATGAGGTAGGGGATGTTTTGAAAAGTCTTGGGTATAACGATAAGAGTAAACAGGATATTGTAAAACGGATAGACAGAATGAAGGCAGAAGCCGAGTATCTAAAGCATAGGCTTGATGATAACAGAAAAGAAACTAAGAAAAGAACACCTGATGATATACGTGCTTCGTTTGACAAGGAAATAGCTTTTCTCATGACGTATTTCAAGATGAATATTGATGTGAATATCGTATCTGCAGGTGTGTATGCTAATATGTTGCATCAGGCAGATGTTGAGATAAAAAGGAAAATAGCAAGGAAATAAACTTGCAAATCGAATTTTTCAAACGGGTGGTTAGTAACTATTTTGTAATTCTAATCACCCGTTTATTATGAAAAATAACATTAAAAAAGAATTGGCTGAGATAAATGCCAAATGTGACCTTATCATTGAGTTGGTAAATAACCTGTCGTCAGATCCGGATTATGTAATAACGAGGATGCGAGAACTGGCGTTTAAACAGAGTATGGAGAGCAGGGTTAAGAGAAATGTTTGTCTTAAACTTGTACACAATGTTGACTAGGCTTGTTATAGAGCATTATCAATGGATAATGCAAAATGCGTCCAGATATTGTAAGAATAGGATGGATGCAGAGGATTTGGCAGAGGAAACAATTCTTAAGATACTAACTAATAAGCATAATTACGATGGTAACAAACCGTTCAAACCATGGTGTAGTGTAATAATGCTCAATACATACATCACAGAATATAATCATAATTCGCTTATACGTTTCGATGACGAAGATAAAGCGAAAAATGAGGTGTCTGTTCTTGATACAGAACAGCAGGTAAGGTTATCTGAGATGTTAGGTATTATTAATAATTGCCGTGCAAAATCCTGTTCTGTAGATTGTGTTATGATGTATGCTGATGGTTATTCATACGATGAGATAGCATGTTCGATGTCCATACCTGTTGGTACTGTTCGGAGCCGTATATCTTATGGGCGTGATATGCTGCGAAAATATATTGATTATCATAAAGTTAAATAAAGTTTGTCCGGCAAAAATGGCGAAGTTTCTGATTGCATAACTTGACTATCTGAACTATCTTTACAGTATAAATAAAATATAAGTCAAACCAAAAAAACAGACATTATGGAAAAGATAAATTTCAGATCAAGGGTTATGAAGTATGCACATCAGTTAGCTAAGTCAACTAAGAGTTCATGGAAAATCTGTATGCTCAAAGCATGGGAACTTTATAGGTTAGCAAAGAAAATGAGACAGGGAATAGTAAAGTTTGCATTTGAAAAGGTAGATGGCTCTATAAGATATGCAAATGGAACTCTTGCAAATATGCCTGCCGGAACATCTATTAATGGAAAAAGAATGACTAAGCCAAACTATAAAACATTTGCTTACTTTGATGTCGATAAGGGAGAAATGAGATGTTTTAAGATTGAAAACCTTGTAACAGTTTATTGATATGAATAGTTTTATTATTAGTGCTTTAGGGGAAATTATAACTGTTTCCCCTTTAAATGGAAGCGATTTTTCTTTAGTTGAATTGCAGAATGCTGTTAAAGGATTTATTGAGGTGGTTCCAATCAAAAGGAATGTTGGTCCAATAATTTTTAATGAATTTGAAAAAGAAGGTATTGAAATAGAACTTACTGATGAATATATTATGGTTGTAAATTCAGAAGGGAAGTTTGAAACACCTGATTTTAATTATATAGCTACAGTTTTGGCAAAAAAATCAGGTTCTATAATGCCAAACGATTGGATAGCAGGAAATGTATTGATATGTCCGAGTAAAATGGTGAAATAGAAATATAACCGTAAGTAATTGATATTCTATATATTATGTATGTCTGACGATTTCAAGAATTAAGGCAATCCATATATGGGTTGCCTTTTTCTTTATATTTGTTTTGAACTGAAAAATGGAATTTTTTATGAAATGTAAGTATTACCTGATGATAGGAAGTGACAGAGTAAATCTTTCATCATCAAAATGTTATGATGTATCATCTTTGATTGCTAATATAAGCGATATAAAGGTTTCATATACACGTACTAATTATAATGGCATAATTAGAAAGTGTGGTAGTACGATTGAGTTTGTCGGAAAAGCTAAGGATTTGTTGGTAGGTTATTATAATCAGAGTAGGCTTAAGTCTGTAGGTGCATTTGGTGTATATGGTATTGATGAACATTGGAATTACCAATTGATATTTGAATGTCCTCTTGACTTCTCAACTTTTACCTATGATTCAAATGTCGCAAAGATTGGTTGTATTGATAATTCGGTAGCTTCAATATTGAAGGCCAATAACAACACCAAATATGAGTTCCCGGTTGACTCAATAAAAGACAATCTTCAGCTAAAGTTTGACGGTGTCAGATTGTTGAACTATTGCAATATTGTTTTTACAGGTAATTCTGTAGAGAATGAAGATTATACAATAAGGGAAAATATAGATGCTGCAGGTCGTGTTTATTATATACCACCTGTATCATATGCTGAGAATGAAATATTTAATGATGGCTATGTAAGTTTTCATGACCAAGCCGAAGCCTGGTCGGGTACTGTTGATTATTCAGGCCCATGGGCAACTGCGGGTCCCAATACAAACACTACTTCGTATTTTCTCGAAGCGTTGAAAGACGTAGATATTGATGTGGACTTTAGTAATTGTAATGTAAAAGCTGTTAATATAGAGACTGGTGATAGGGGTGTTTTAAAAGAATTGTATGTAATACCAACGCAAGGAAATCCTAAAGTAGTATTGAGTGGGAATATAAAAGGGAAGGTTAACTTGCGTCAAGGAGAAAAACTTCAATTAGTATTATCTTGCTATGGCTCTGCTTTTGGTGAGACTTTTGGTGTATCAACATTCTATTTTTATGATTTAGGAGATGTAAAGTGGAGTTCTATCGGTAATGCTATATATCTTGATGTAGTGAAACCTTTATCGGTTTTAAATGGAATACTCGACAGAATAGGTATTTCATCGTATGTAAGAGGCGTTATAGAGTCCGGAAATGAAGATTGGGACAATGGAGTCTTTATTGCCGCTGGAGAGTCTATAAGAAATTTTCCAAATCCAATGATACATACCTCGTTTTCTGATTTCTGTAAATTCATGGAAACATCGGCAGGACTTGTGTATGTCATAGAAGAAGATAAAGAGAATATTCCAGAAGAACCTGAAATACCTGACGAACCAATATCTGCTGAAGATTATGATATGGATGATTTAACGTTAGATGCTGATCCAATCAAAATATTAAATCATGTTCCAAGTGATGATGAGTTTAGTAATGAACATCTTTTTTTGGAGGATTCTGGAACGACATTGGCATATCCTGCATATATTAAGAAATATTATTGGATTTATGGGTATGGGAATGATGGTAAATATTATTTGTTTTTTAATGGTTACGAGAAGTATCTTGAAGGTTTTAATGGTATAATAAATGATAATATATTATATGATTTAGATAGTTATAAATTCTATATCACAAATAATGAAAAGCCAGATGTTGATGTCTATAAGATAGACAGAATTGATTATAGCAGATATAACCATTTGGTAAGATTTGGAGGAATCGACATTGACAGTACAGTAACATTGGAAGCCTCATCTTATACCGGAAACATAAAGAAGGAAAGAATATATTATTTTGCGAAGAATGGTGTGTTTGCTTATAAAGGAGAAGATGACAGATATTACGGAATCTTTGACGGAAGCGAATCCTGGCAAAGCAACGGCCGCCTAAATCCACGTGCTGTATTCGTTGATATGAGTGATGGTAATAGATGTTATTTTGCGGTAAACACTAATAAATTGATAGAGTACAGTGGCGGTGTCCCCAATCTGCCAGAACGAGGCGAGGATGAAAGTGGTGAGGATGAAAGTGGTGAAGATGATCCTTTAGTCCCTGTAAATAAATATATCGTAAAGTTTATTCCTCGAAATAAAGTCTTTAGCAATGTTTCGGTAAAGAAGTTGAGTGTAATAAGTGAGCCTTCTTATTCTGTTGCTTCTGATAGGATTTACTCAAATATTAATATTGGATATGAAAAGCAGGACTACGATTTGGGTAATAATGGTAAGGATGAATTCAATTCTGTAATATATTATTCAACCGGATTAAACATTAAGGACAGTACACTTGATTTCTTGTGTCCGTATAGGGCTGACAGTTACGGTATTCAGGAACTTTCGCAAAAACGGGATACTGCAGTGTCAGATACGGATAGCGATAATAATACGTTCATAGTTTTTGCAAAGAAGAATGGCGAATATTACGTTCTTGACAGGAGTGTTCAGGTAACAGGTGTCTTTACTGACAGCGTATTTAATGCTTCCTTATCTCCGTTTTCCTTTATAGAAAACAATAGGGAGTTTTTGTCGTCATTTACGGATGAGCTTATCTATGCTTCCAGTGAGATAATGAACACTATTTCGATTGGTGAAAAATATATAAATGAGAATTATAAGTTAGGTAACCCGCTTTTCAAGCAAGGTGATTTAAGGGTAAAAACGAATGATAGTACCTTGCCTAATGACTGGAAAGGTTATGTTGAGTTTGAATGGGAGGGCAAGGTTTACAAAGGTTATGTTAAATCAGTTGATATATGTCCATCAAGAGAGGAAGGTTTAGAATACGAACTAATAGAATGTTAATATGTATAAGATAAGTCCATTTACACCATTATTTTTCAATCCGAGTACTGATACTAGCGGTATAAATAGCAGATATATTCAGGTATTTTCACCTTCGGATGAGATTATGTTGCAAGTTATTACACGTTCAGAATCGCGTACCATTACTGGTAAAATTATCGATGTAGTAACAGGTACAGAAACTGATATTACTTGGAGCGTGTGGAGCCTCAACTCAACGGATAAGTTGTACTACAAGGTTATTACAGACCTCAATGATGGTTACTATCAGATAGATATTAATGGTAGTATGTCGAATGTTTTTCGTGTCACATCTAATGCAAATGAGCTTGCTGATACTACACTGATACAGTATACGATGAAAGATAATAGGGGTAGGCAAGATGTGGTATTTTGGATATCTGAGATACAGCATTTCTTTGATTTCAGAGTTCATGGAGGATTTAAAGATGAGGACTGGAGTTTTGGCGTTGAAAACGAACAATTTACAGATGCAAACTACAACATGTGTGAGGTATATTCGCACGAGAAAACCAACAAGACTTTTACTATGGGTAACTCATGCGGTTGTCCTGTGTGGTTTGCTGAGTTGCTGAATAGGATACTTTCCTGTTCTCATGTGTATTTCAACGGTGAGAGATACATGAGACTTGATTCCAGTACGCCAGAAATGAGTATCTTGATGGAAGGTTATAAGGGTTATGTTTTTAAACAGGCATTAACTGCTACGAATTTCGTGGATTATTCCGAGACAGAGAACCTATTGAAAATAAGACGTGTTGGAAATGAAGATACATTTAGAAAAGTTTCTAATAAATTATTGACGGTATAATGGCTGGAGAAGTAATTAATATAGATGAAATAGTTAAGTATATGGCAATATGAAAGTTGAAACAAACAGCATAATAAGTTCTTATGAATTTCAGCCGACAGGCAGATTGCATATACACACTTATTATGCATCTAGAGGTTATTGGATTGTTAACAATTTAAATTAGTTTTTTTATGAAAGTTGATTTTGGTAATCTTAAAGTACAGTTCGGTTTTGAAGATCAGTTTGAACAGGTTGATTTGCGAAAGGATCTCGGTAATACTATAAGGCGTAATACTGTAGATAAAGGTATGGATGAATTAGCTAAAGAGATATACTTCTCTAACGGTGAAATAGAAGTACCTGAAGAGTATATACCAGAATTGAAGAAAATAGTTGGCAAATGCTATATAGTTCCGGTGCAAGAATCAATTAATCAATTATTAACAGATAAAAAATAGGAGGTTATATGCAGGAAATAAGCAAAAATGTTACTACTACTTATAAGGCTACAACTGAAAGTTTGGTTATTGAAGCGACCAAACGTGTCTGCAATGGTAAATATACAGTAGGTGGTACTGTAAAAAAAGATGATAAAACTGTTGCTACTTTGTTTATAGATGAGATGCAGAATACATCTACGATTGTATTGACGAATAAGGAAGTTTTTTCCGACACTAGTATTGCAGCTGATTTGGAAGCTAATTTGATTGGCTGGATAAAGCAATTGATTGAAGCTAATGAACAGAACATATCCGAACAATGAAGAAAATAAGAATCGGTAAGGATATAGTCATCAGATGGGCTATCCTTACGAACGGTGAGCCTGTCCCTCTGCAGGGCAGAGACCTGAGACTTGTTATAATTGATCCTCTACGCAGGCGAATTTCAATCTCTGTCTATGACACAGCCGGTCATATCCTTCAATTCAGATTCCTCGGATCTGAACAGAAAAGCCTTGGTGTCTATAGCTTTTCTCTTTGGGAAAATTTTGGCAAGGCTGATATGACGGCCGTTGATGCATGTAATGTATTCGAACTTGTATCAACTACCTGTCAGGAGCCGACAGCCGACATGGAGAGCGAGACCATCGACTGGCAAAGTAATATACAGATAGGCATTAAGGGCGCATCTGCATATGAGATTGCTGTCAGCCAAGGTTTTCAAGGAACTGTGGAAGAATGGCTGGCGTCTCTTAAAGGTGCAGATGGTAACAAAGGCAAGTCTGCTTATGAGGTTGCGCTTGAGAACGGTTTTGAGGGTACGGAAGAAGAATGGCTCACTTCTCTTAAGGGTGCAGATGGCCAGGACGGTGGTATTCTATATCCAACATTCGATATATCAGACAATATGGATCTTATTGTGAGTGTTGAAGAACCTCTTGACGAAGAGAGATTTGAGATAAATGATGAAGGTGAACTAATTTTTAACTATTGATTATTATGAAGAAGATTTCTTTAGGTAAGGTCTCCATTGATTGGTTAGGGGAATGGGATAAACAGTATCCCTATAAACGACTGCATGGTATTTCTCATGCCGGTTCCAGTTATGTAGCACTGAAGGATAATGTTGGTGTTGAACCTTCTTCTTCCACTTCAGATACCTGGAAGCTGATAGCGCAAAAAGGAGATAAGGGTGATGCATTCACGTATGACGATTTTACTCCGGAACAGATTGAAGAGTTACAACGTCCGGCTTCAGAAGCAGCCGTTGTTGCTCTTGCAGCGGCCAAAGGTGCTGACGCTTCCGCGGTTCTGGCTGATAAGGCAAGGGAGGCAGTACTCCAAACTGAAACAACTGTTCAGAACAATGAAGCGGTTCGTCAGCAAAACGAGACTGATCGTGAAAGAGGATATATTACTTTCACTCAAAATGCAACAGAACTGATGGGCCAGATGGAAGCCTCCAAAACGGAAGCTGATCAGGCTGCAGCTGCAGCTAATTCTGCGGCAGAGACTACTTTAAAAACAAATGAGGATATCATCAAAGCAGAAACTTCCAGGGTTGAAGCTGAGACTTCAAGAGCTGCTGAAGAGAACAAACGTGTTGCTGCTGAAACTTCAAGACAGGAAGCTGAAAGCTCAAGACAGGGAAAAGAGACAGAACGTCAGTCTGCCGAGACAACCAGAACGGAGAATGAAAACACAAGACTTGAAAATGAAAGATTGCGTTCTGAAGCCGAACAGTCAAGGAATTCAACTTTTCAAACCTTGAAGGAACAGTCCGAAACAGCTACATCTTCTGCAAATGAAGCTGCAGAGAATGCCAACAAGGCTGCTCAGACTGCAACAGAAGCTTCTGCAGGTCTTGTTGAGTTCGATGGTCGTCTTGCTGCAGTAGAAGAGATTACAGCGGAACTGCAGCTTGCAAAGTCAGACTATGGTGTTGCAGAATGGAATCCGGAGGAGCTTGCCCCTGAGTGTGTGGAGTTTTTCGGCAAGAAGGACTTTCTGATGAAATGGGATTTCTATCTGCTCGATACTACAGACAACCAAGGTGAGACTACCAAACCTGTTGGCAAACTTAAACGTAATAACCTGTTACGCTTTGAGAACGGTGATTTTGCTCCGACGATTGGTATAACTGAAGCCCAGCGTGCTGAGTGTGATGTCGAATTGTATCTTGATGCAGAACATACTCAGAAATATTGTGATGCCGGCACGTTCGATGCAGCTGCTTTCTACAATGAACATGGCATGGCGAAACTGTATAATGTTGAAGGTGCTGAGATGCGTGTTCTCCGTCCATGGGAAACCACGGAGACAAAATATACAATTGGTATAGGCAGGGAAGATACCGTTTATCTGTTGGATAATGTTGTCGGTACCAGCGGCCGTAAATGGAAGGGCGTATTCTCCAAGCCAATCTTCTGGGATGGCATTGACCTGAGCAAATATCCTCTAGTTCCTACAGCATTCGGCCCTTGTCCTTCATGTACGGTCGAGAAAAAGACACGTAATTTCCTGTTCCTGTATAAGGGTGAAACGAACTGTCAGTCCGCAAAAGGTCAGAATAATCTTTGCACTATGTTTTATGACCAGGAAAAGACTTATCCGCGTGTCAACGATATGCAACAGATTAATAATATGACATTCGCCCGTGCGAATAATGCAGATGTCAATGCTTCATATCCTTTTGCCGAAGGGGGTTATCACACTTTGAATACATACATAACGTGCCTGGAAGCATTCTATGGTACTAAATATCTTCATAATGCCTTAATGTTCGGTTCAGGTATATCTTCCAATGATTCCTGCTCAAATGAAGAGAACTGGCTTCAAAACGGTGGTGTTAGGTATAAGAAACATGATGAGACAGCTTGGAAATACGCTAAATGGTACGAACAAAAGGATATATATTATGACAATTCGGGTAAAAGAACTACTTTTACGGTCTTATTAAACATGGAGCATCCTAAGGAAGCCTGCATGGAAAGCCAGATGGCCGTATCATTTGCCGTAGAGACAGGTGTATCAGAAAATACTGAATTTGAATTCCACGGTTACAAATACAGGTATGTATCTGTTCCTGGAACAGATGGTACTGCAGGTATGAATGTCCGTCTTTATAAATTAATGAGTCAGACATTCACAGCTTATGATGCAGAGGGTAATGAAACAGAATGGGACGTAGAGGTAATACTAAGAATGTCATTGTATGGTGGCGTTAACCTGTCAGGTGATATATTCATGTATTGCGGTGGTGGTTACGAGCAGGTTGGTACTTGTCAGTTTACGACAAGTGGAAGCAAGGGTAATCCTATTGATTTGTATTTAGAGCCAGACCAGCGTAAATGGCATACAGAGAAAACCTATTCACGTGATGATTTAGGTACTTTTGATTTTGAAAGATCTTATATCAAGACAGGTTCATGTACTAATATCGGTGATGGATATTCAGTCTTGAGATCTTCCTATTCCGGTTGGAAACAGAAAGCCGGTGGTGGTATTTCTACCGGTGAATGTTATTATGCTTGGGATAATAATTATTGGTCAACAAAGTTGAATCAGCGTACGCGTATAGCCGCCCGTTTTCGCGGTTATGCTAATTATAGCTATTGTTCGCCCCGTTCTTTGGCTGCGACTAATGTTGTTACGCATGCTAATCGCAATTATGGTGGTTCTGCCCAAGCCTTGTTAGGAAGCGCAGCTCCGCTGCAAGCGGAATAAAGGGGCTGCAAGCCCCGCCCTTTTGATTTGAAGGAAATAAATGAAATAAAATCCTGTTGTCCTGGCACAAGAAAAGCATTGGGACTTTTCCTCTGAAGGTCAGAAAGCAGGTTGAAATAGCGGCAGGACAGAAGCCGCCCGTTTTCGCGGTAATGCTAATAATAGCTATTGTTCGCCCCGTAATTTGAATGCGAATAATGTTGTTACGAATGCTAATCGCAATAATGGTGGTTCTGCCCAAATAGGTTTTTTAAAAATAAAATGAAGGAAGCTGTCCTGTCGCATCCAGAAGTGATGAATTTATAAGACAAGTCTTTTTTGAGAAAGACGATGGCTCCGGCCATCAATTAAAGCCCGGCTTGAAAAATGGAAAAATTAAAAGAAATTTTCGACGGAATTACATTAGAGGACACCGAATCTGCTGCCTATCGAGCATTCAGAGGACATTCGGCCAAGTCTGATGTCAGACGGTTTGTTAAGGAGTTTCATTACAATTGTAATGACATGTTTAACCGGCTGAAAAATGGTACATGGAGAGAAATGCTAAGTTACAGGTCTCTCGACAAAGTTAATAACAATGGTAAGTTAAGACACTTGCAAAGTCCTTCTTTACGTACAAGGATTTATCAGCACCTTTTCCTTAATAAGGTAGAGGATTATTATTTCAAGCGTGACAACCTGAATGGTGTGAATTGCAAACCAGCCTTTGGCATAACAGCCAAAACCAAAAGTAAGTCAGCCGTAAAGCGGTTAAAACACTATTTCTATGATTGCAGGAACTTGAATTATTATCTTATTATCGACCAGAGGAAGTGTTACGATCATATAACAGAAAAGACTTTCCGCAGAATCTTTAAAAGAATATGTGCGGATAAGAAACTGATTGATTTTGCGATTGGTGTGGGGTTCGTTGATGGTAAACTGCCTATTGGCACACCGACAAGTCCATTGATACATCATATCATGATGCTGTGGTTTGATTATCTTGTCAAATCGATGACAAGATATTCTGTTAGATATGCAGACAATTGTTTTCTTGCTTTCGAAACCAAAGAAGAAGCACAGCAGGCTATGTGGCGTATCAAGAATTATTGGTGGTACGAACTTGGAATACGTGCCAAAAGGCATTCCATAGTAATTGCACCTATGGACAAACCATGTGACTTTTGCGGATTTGTTTTTCATCGGAATCCTGATAAGAAAATCAGTGACCACAATAAAGGTTATACTACTATTCGCAAGGATATATTGAAACGCGCTAACAGATGTAGAAGAGATGAAAGCTGGGCATCATACTTCGGTATAATGCAGCATTCAGACTCTTTCCGTATAATGAATAAAATTGAGCAAAAAATGAAACTTACTAATCTAACGTCGAAAATTAAGATTAACAGGCACCTGGATGCACGGAACATTGAAATTAAGGAATTGATTAACAAGAAAATTACTATTTATGATTATGAGATAAGGTATAATTCTCAGAAGGAAGCGAACTGGATAAAGTGTCTTGTCGGTTTTGAAGAAATAATTGAAGGCGAAAAAACAGGTAAGATAGTAGCCCGGGAGTTTCATGGTAACTATCAGGGTATTATCCAGTTCATCAGTATGTGTGAAAAGGAGTTTGGCAAGGCCAATATTCTTCCTCTCGAGGACGCTGAGATAGAGAATCAATGCGGCTATATTTTTAAAGGATCAACTAATCAGTTAAATTATATCGAATAATGATATCAATTAATTACGTCCAAGTCCCTTCTAAAATGGATGAGGATATAAATAAGAATAAATCAACATGGAGAAATGGTGTTTATTTCAAACTGGATGAAGGTAAGTTTGAAACCTATTTTATCGGTCACAAACAGGCTACTATCCTTGAGGATGAAACGGAAAAGAACATAACTGAAGCTTTCCCGGTCAGAGTAAGCAAACCTTATTCTGTAGATAAGGCTGTTGCTTCTGCAGTTATGTCTGCTTATAATCTTCAATCATCTGAAGATTATAACATTTTCCTTGGTAATCTTGCGAATAAGTTCAGGTCAGATTCCAATGATGCTGATGTACTTGCCTATGACAAGTTCACAGAGTGGGTTCGCAGTAGCCTTGAATGTGATGAAATGACTGTTGCCCGTCAGCGTAAAATCTCCGAGATTGATATGTATGACAAATCCAAGGCTGTTGAAGAGTTCTATCTGAACGGTATCGGCATGTGGTATAAGGCCGACAAACGAACTACGATCAGAAATCTCGTAGAATCGTCTGTCAAGGAAGGTAGAGATGAGGTAACACTATGGACTGAAGAAGAGCCTATTCTACCTATTACTGTATCATGTGACCTGGCTCTTGATTTGCTTGCAAAACTTGAAGTTTATGCCGGTGATGCCTTGGCTGTCACGCAGCGGAAAAAGGCAGAAGTACAGGCCTTACAATCTGTTGAAGAGATTAATGCTTATGATATCACGTCCGGATATCCGGAAAAACTAAATCTGCAAATATCATGATACTAATATTTCTGTCTTTAGCTATCATCACATCTTATGTGGGTGTGATGATATTCCGTAACGGAATACCATATTCTATTAGCGACACTTTTTACAGTCTTGATCACAAGGTATGGTTTGGTTTCAGTATGATAAGTTCTGCGTTGTTGCTCATGCCGGCAATTCTCGAACGCACTCCGGAAAGTTATCAGTTCTTGGCATTCTTGATGTGTGCAGGACTATGCTTTGTTGGTGTTGCTCCGAATTTTAAGGCAGGTATGGATAGACCATTACATATTGTCGCTACAACCATAGCAGCGTTATGTAGTCAGGTTTGGGTTGCATTAACACTACCATGGTTATTGCTTGTGTGGATAGCCTGGTTAGTGTATGTAGGTGTTCGCCTAAGGCAAGTATGGGATGGTGATTTGTGGTATAGTTTTGTAAAGTGCAAACCTCTGTTTTGGGCAGAGGTGATTGCTTTTGGAATGGTTTATACAGTTTTGCTTACGAATTTAATTTCATGAGCAAATAAATATTATTTCTTTAAGTTCTACACTTTCAAAAATTGTATATACAGACAATGTTACGCCGTTACCTTCATAAGGGTAACGGCATTTTTTTTGAGTCTTTATGTTTTGAGAATCTAATACATTTTATTATATCTTTGTAGAGTAATCTTATGCCCTCAGATGGTACATATAGTATCGTCTGGGGGCTTTTTGTTTAATTCTAAAAATTTGAAGTATGAAAGTCTTAGACGATTTCTTAGCGAAAGTTGGTGTGGATAAGATTCTACACCATGTTATTGGTGCATTAATATGTGCCTTGTTCAGTTTTGTTTTTATTATTCAAGACGCCGTATTCGATTGGACTGCCGTTGCTGTTCCTACGATAGGTGCGGTAGTGGTTCTTTTGGTTTCAGTTATCAAAGAATATGCTTTTGATGCAAAAGTGGACTGGATGGATATTGTATGGGCTATGGCTGGTTGTTTGTGGATATATGCAGCTGTGGCAGTAGGAGTGTTGTTTAATCAGTTATCAATATAGTTTACTCTTAAATTTTATAATTATGAAGAAAAAGATGATTGTGATGGCTATTGTTATAGTCGTGATTGTAGGCTTGTTGGCCTATTATCAGTATGTACCGTTTTGGGCAAGTTTAGTTTCAACAGGTGCTTTCTTGTTTGGTGTTTTCCTTGGTTGGCTTGCTAAAGGTTGGTCTGATAAACATGTAAGCTGATGGAGAGGATATTAAACATTATAGCCCCACAATTAGCTGTTGCTGGGGCTTATTCTTTCATAGGAGAAATAAAGGGTGTTGTATTTGAACTCCGGTGGATGCTGGCATTTATAATTGTTATGATTGTGGCCGATTTTGTTCTTGGAATAATTGATAGTGTAGTAAAACGAGGAGAGGACTTCCGCTTTTCTCGTGCTGGCAGACGTACCATGTGCAAGTTTATAGAGTATAATTCGTACCTGGTTCTTGGATTTATGTTTGGTATAGCCATACTACAGCCAGTAGGTATCTGTTCTTATACAATTAGCTCTATGTGTGGTTTGAGTTTAGCTTTTGTGTTTGAGTTTGACAGCATTGCCGACCACATTTGCGCAATACATGGCATTAAGAATAAAGTATCAATAAAGCGGCTATTAGTTGGATATATTAAAAAAAAGTATGCTACAGCCGGGGAAATAATTGAAGAAGTAACTAAAGAGAAAGGAAAGAAAAATGAACAAGATTGATGCGATAGTAGTCCATTGCTCTGCTACAAAGGCAGATATGGACATAGGGAAGAAGGAGATTACTCAGATGCACTTGCAAAGGGGATTTAGTACGATAGGATATAATTTCGTCATACGGCTGGATGGTACTGTGGAAGTTGGCCGTAGTCTGACAATCGACGGCGCTCATTGCAATTCTAAGGGTTTCTCCGGTGTGTCGTATAACAAACACAGCATTGGTATCTGCTATGTTGGAGGACTGGATGCGCACGGTAATGCGACCGACACACGGACGACGGCGCAGAAGAAGGCGCTGGCCAAGTTGATTAAAGAACTGTGTGCAAAGTACCAGATTGTGGAGGTATTGGGCCATCGTGATACCAGCCCGGACCTTGATGAAGACGGAATCGTGGAGCCGAAAGAATGGACGAAAATGTGTCCCTGTTTCGATGTGCGTGCGGAATATCCTTTTATCCCTGAAATTGTTGTGAAGCCATGAAATACCTACCTTATATATTAATAACCACTCTTGCCTTTGGGCTGGGCTGGTGTTGCCGGTCACCTTCGGTAAAGGAAGTTCCGGAGTATGACACTGTACAGAGTGAGCCTATTGTCGTAACAAAAGTCAAGGTTGATACACAGTATATACTGTCTCCGTTTCCTTATCTGGCATGGATAGACCATACCGACACTATAAGAACGGATAGTTGTGTACATCTGCGTGAATACAAGGAGTACCAGGATAGCAATTATTATGCGAGAGTTAGTGGTGTTGCACCGCGTCTGGATGAACTTCGTATATATCCCAAGACTGTATATGAAACCAAATACATATATCGTGATGTAATTAGTAAGCCTAAGAGGTGGGGGATAGGTCTGTCTGCCGGATACGGTGTTGGCAAGCACGGTTTTAGTCCAGTGCTGGCGGTGACGGTAAATTATAATCTGTTTCAGTTCTGATATACAATAAATCTCACAAATTATATACAACTTTTCTTTGTATTTATATATAGTAAAAGACAGAGGATAATTCCCCTGCCTTTTTTGTAACTGAGCCTCATCATCACTAATCATCCCGTCTGCCAGTTACATCTATAGTTACTGATATAGGTTATGATTAGTTCGGTATGGGCATAAAAAAAGTGAGGGGAACCACCCCCTCACCAAAAGTCAAACCAAAATCAGGGCCACTGCCCATCATTATGGCACTGCAAATATACGATATTATTTTGTATATACAAAAAATCCCCGCATCGGCTTAATGCGGGGACGTGTCAAACAAAGTCACTTAATTAAATTTAAGCGAAGCCGAAGTATTCTTTATTGTATTGCTTATATCTTCCAGTGCGTTCAGAAAAGTCTGAAATTCATTTTGTGTGAATTTTGCCGGCTTACCATTTACTGTATATCCATTTATGCGTTGATACAACCAGTTACGGCTTTTACCGAAGTATTTCTTTGCAATGTAGCTGAATGAGATTATTTCGGGTAGTTCACCAAGTTTTTCCTTTAGTATAGTTTCTTCCGCCCTTGTGATAAAATCCTCACAGGCCTCAACTGTAGCTTGCAGTCCGGCTTTAGAGTCTGCGATGTACTTATTTCTATCTTCTTCACTCATTGAAGATACCTTTGCCTGCATTTCCTTTTGAAAGGCAAGTTTCTCCTCAACAGTCTTTAGTCCTTTGAACTTCTCAAATGCAGCCTGCATGTCTGCGTTAGGAAGATATTTATTCATATTATCCATATCATTATTTTTTAATGCCCTCCCGACTGGGAGGGCTGTTTGTTACTCTTTTTCTAAAATCTTTCGGATTTCGTTCATCCTGTCGAGAATGTCGTTAATCATTTGTTCGTATTCTGACTTGTTCTCGATAACTCCGTATGTGGAGTGAAATTCAATGAGTAGTTTTAAGTTCTCGTACTCTTTTTCTAACTTTTTTCTTTCTTCATTTTTCATGTTGTTTTAATTAAGTGAATAACTCTTTGTTTGACATTACAAAGATAATAAGCATTTGCATATTATCCAAATAAAAAACGATGTTTTTTACAGCAGATTATCAAGAATTTTTCTGATTGCTTTGTCTGCGTGTTCTTTCATTATTGATACATAATTGAAAATCGGTCTATCCTCTTTCATGGATTGTCCGATGCAATATTCCAGGGTAGAAAGCGGAATGCCGAGATTGAAGCCGTGCTGAACGAATGACTTGCGTGCGGAGTACAGTGTGAAGTAATGTTCTATACTTCCGACCTCAGCCAGCCTTTTTATTTTTCGTGCCAATACATTGTAGCAGCTTTCATAACTTGAGTATCTTCCGAATACCAGTTTTCCTGTTTTTTTATCCATATAGTGTGCGATGATAGGCTTAGCCTCATCAGGTATGGTGAAGTTCACGACTGCATCACCTTTTGTATTCCTGGTCTTTTTACGCACATATTTGACTTCTACTGCATTTTTGAAGTTATAGTCTAACATATCTACCAGATTCATTCCGGCAAGGTAATATGTAAGCATAAAGATGTCACGAATGACAAGCATGTTATGGCTGTCAAGTTTGGCATCACGTATTCGTTTCAATTGCTCTATTGTGATTGACGTATCACGTTTCTTTGCTGACGGAACTTTCGCTGTGATGAACGGATCAACCTCAAAGTTCACGTATCTCATTTTCTTTGCATAGTTGATTATCACTTTAAGGAGTGTTATATATATATTAATAGTAGTAGGGGACAGTTTGCTTTTTTGGAGTGACATGATGTAGTTGTTGATGCGCAAAGGTGTTACCTGTTCCATGAGGGAATTGTTTCCGGCATAGGACAGATATTTATTTATTGCCAGTCTGTATAACTTGTATGATTTTGCTCTTTCGTCCTCATCAATTTGTGATAGGTATTCGTCTGCAATGTCAGAGAATGTTCTATGTTTTTCTCCTATTGCCGGCCCTTTGAGTATCTGAACCAGTTGAGAACAGGAGAGGATTTCGATGTATTGTATTTGTCCTGCTCTCTCTTCGTACATGCTCAGTGTTTTCTTCAGTTTTAGGTTTAGCGCATCCTTGTCTGGGCGTTTAACAACCTTTCCGTTTTTAAATTCATTTACTGTATCTACAAGTATTCCTGTTACTATATATCTTGTTTCAG
>JAHLFB010000029.1 GCA_018884025.1 Candidatus Phocaeicola faecipullorum | reverse complement strand
GTTAGTGTAACGATAGACTGTACTGAATCTTTCAGCTTTGACTTTTGGACAAAGGAACTTACCTGTGAATATGGCAGCAGATACTTTGATGATGTATCAGAAGCATTCAGAAAAGTGTACGGAAATATTACTATTATCAATAACTCTAAATGAATGTATTATGGAAAAGAACTATGAAACTTTGCGCATTAAATTCAATAAACCGCTTGCTGAAATAGACAAGGAGTTCGAGGAAGAAAAGGAAATGTTCGGTGTCGAGAGCTTAAAGGAGTTCATAGACGGGTATGAATCTTCAAGGTTCACTCAGATAAGCGAAACGGAAGCTATTATCACTTCTGAATACAACATGAACCATATTGTTGACTGGATAGAGAGGTTTGCCGAAGATATGGTTTTTTCTTAATATGATTATGTAACATAATCAAAATAGTATTAATCATCAAAATTTACCGATATGAACACAATAACGATACATCCAGCAGAAGCATATCTCCGTAACCCCAATAACCCATCTTCACTGTACGTAAAAATAAACGGTAAGCGCAGACGCCTTTTCATCAACCGTCAGGAAGGAGTGATAGGTATAATCGCAGAGAGGAAGAAAAGGAAAGGCTATAGGTTTTATGATTGGGCATCCATTCAGGCTGTTTATTATCCGACCGGTGAGGATGATAAGGAAACCGTCAGAAAAGAGGTCTTGAAATACAAGAAGCTGGCGAGACTGGCTACACACACCAATGCCTGGCTAAGACAGATTGCTGACGCAGATCCGGAGAAGTCACTGTATGAAAACCATATCACGACAGGAACCACCATTGACGGAAAATGTATCAGACTGAACACCATCGAGAAGTATTGCGGCTGCATGGTGATGGAGTGCTTCAGGGAAGCCTTCAAGAAAAAGGAGAAGTATTCAAGCTACAGGTTTGACTTTTGTGGCTATGACGGTACACTCTGGTGTGAACCCCGTGAGGACGGTGACATGGCAGCAGGCTTTATGAAGGAATACAGAAATACCGGGAACGGATATTATTATCTGCTTATCAATGACAATACCATGATAGGCTATGACATTGACTGACTCATTTTCCCTATCCTTTGTATCAAGGTATAAAGGATAGGGTATAATAAACAATTATACAACACTTTAATTTGTTATCTTATGAAACCGGAAATAATTATTCAGCAAGGCTTGAAAAGTGCCAATATATTACTTAAGAATGCACAGCAGAGAGCTGCAGAACTTGACCACCTGAAGGGAGAGCTTGTAATAATCACAGATGCAAACGGCAAGACCTTCAAAGGCTTTTTCAGGAGTGTTGAGTTCATCATCATGGACAACACGATTACCGCCAGATATACAGTCTGCCATATTCTTGAATGTAACGGCTTTATAATGCCATCAGAACATACTGACGAAGTATATGACGCTGTGGATATCCGCAAGACATCCTACAAGAACTACAGATATAAAGTTTAACCCTATAGAGCACTTTGATATGAAAATAAAACTTTCACCTTATACAATCGCTTCAAACTGTACTGACCTTACTGACATCCGTGACGGTATCAATGAAATTCAGGATAAAATGAAAAGGCTTGTTTCCGAGGGAAAGAATGTTCCGTCTTTCTTCTATTCACGTTTGTCGAAACTACAGGCCAAAAGGAAAAAATTTGAACAGAAAAACCAGGTTCACATGAATGTGACCATCCGTTTCTTCATAGACGAGGAAACGCTTACATGGGCTGTCCGACATTGCCTGCACTTCCAGATAGAGCCATCTTTTCCGAATGTAAAGAAAGCCATCAGGAATGCAGTCCTGAACAACGGCAAATCAATCATTGATTTTCCAGAATACTGGGGTGATGACCTTTTGGACGTAAATCAGGCAGATGTCGAAAAGGCTTTGGGATTGCTAAAATCTGCTTTTGGTTTATAATACTATTACTTAAGGGGGAGAAATGATTTGTATTTTCTCTCTCTTGAAGCTTCTCTGCTATTGATTCTCTTCATTCATTATTTTCTTATATGCTTCCGAAATTTCATTTTTGTACTTATCTATGTTATACAGGCCTATTTCTAAAAGGTAATCAACGGATTTCTTTGTTAGAAGTTCTATATTCGATTTTTCATCTTCATTTTCTAATTCTTCCATCAGCCCGTTGTATAAACACCTGAAAGCGAAATTTCTTATTTCTTCATTTTGCTCGAATCGTATTCTATTGAATAGTCTTATGTCTTCTTTAAAGTATAAATCATTACATGGACATAGATCTCCTGATTCCAGTATATAGTATTTACGGGTTGTTATAAATTCCGCTTTATCTTCAAGGTTTTGGGGTAATTCATTTGAATCAAAAATTAGTACCCTACTGTCGATGTATGTAACAAATGCGTCACATGCGTAATATAGCCTTTCTCTTAATGGCTCAAGTAGCATTCTTTCATTCATAGTATGTTTGTTAGTTGTAATAGCTAAATACAAATTTAGTATAAATATTAAGCACTTGCATTTAATTTGATTTTTTTATTTATGCTAAGTTCTTTTATTTGTGATTATATTTGTTGATACTACAAAATATATTTTCAGAAAGCTACCATTTAATGATGTCTTAATTATTAATGAGTTAGTGTTATTTGTTAGTATATAGAATGAAATTGTTATTGACGTTTATCTTTTGATATAATTGTTTTTATATTTCAAATTATGGATACAAATAAAATAGGTGAGTGGGCCGGTATAGTATGGCGACTCTTAAGTAAGGAAAATCGTGAAATGACGTTTGAAGAAGTAATGAAAGCAACTGGTCTGGATGAACGGCAGCTTGCTGGAGCAATTGGTTGGTTGGCTCGTGAGGACAAGATCATTTTTAATGCTCCTCATGACGGAAAACTGGCTAATCTGAGCTTGATGTTGAATCTTTATATTGGATAAAGATTAGTTAATAAAAAAGAAGCCCCCGGCACTGCCGGGGGCTTCTTTTTTCACTTTTCAATAACCGCAGATACAACTGTTATACTTCGGTTATCTTCCGTTGCGGGCGGAACTTTTCCCACCCGACGGTTCACTGTTTCTTCAATGTAGGCAATTCTCCAGTGAGTTCGTAACGCCACTCTGAACCTGCACTCTGCAAGGCGGTGTTCATGGCATCAACGGCGTTCTGCCAGGTAACGGTTGTGCCATCCACCTTCGTGGCTCCACCGTTGTCATTGTCGGGGAGGCCGCTCCAGTAGCAGGCGGTCAGGGTACCGGATATGTTGTATCCCACCACGCCGCCGACATTGGAGGTGCCGGAGACGTTGCCCGAGGCGTGGTAGCAGGCGGTCAGGGTGCCGGATGTGTTGCGTCCCACCACGCCGCCGATATAGGAGGTGCCGGAGACGTTGCCCGAGGCGTGGTAGCAGGCGGTCACGGTGCCGTTGTTGTATCCCACTACGCCGCCGATACGGGAGGTGCCGGAGACGTTGCCCGAGGCAGTGCAGGCAGTCACGGTGCCGTAGTTGTCTCCCACCACGCTGCCAACAATGTCGCCGCCGGTTATATTCACGTTTTCCAGCGTCAAGTTCTGCACCGTGCCACCGGAGTCGAGGAAGTCAATCATCCCCACATAGTTTCCATACTGGTTGATAGTCAGCCCCGTGATGGTATGGTTGCCGCCGTCGAAGGTGCCGGTGTATCGGTTATCGTAGTCTCCTATCGGCGTCCACTCTTTGCCAGTAAGGTTGATGTCGTCGGTCAGGGTGCAGTTCAGCAAGAGGTTGCCCTGTACGGCTTTGTTCCATGCCAGCAGGCCGTCGGCGTTGTAGACCTCGTAGGTATTGCCGTCCTCCGACACGGTGTATCCCGGGTCTTCTGCCGCGGCGAGGGAGACGGTGTAGGTATATTCCTCGCCCGCTTTCCATTCGGCAGCCCCCTGCATCCGGTAGGCGAAGGTCTTGCCGTTGTT
>JAHLFB010000257.1 GCA_018884025.1 Candidatus Phocaeicola faecipullorum | reverse complement strand
TTATTATACGGAGTATGTAGACTGGGATGTATATAATGATTTTAGAGACCCTACCAATGGAAACGTTACATCTAACGGTGATAGAACATATTATCTCTTGGACTATACCCGTGAGAATATAAACACTGAATTTCGCTTGTCTGAAGAAGAAGGCGTTGAGCGATACGCCACAGGCATTATGTTTAAAGCTCAATATAAGCCAGCCGGGTTTACGGAGGGGGTGACGTTTTACCGTTATACGGCAAGCGATGGCGGTACACCAACACTTTATACAGCTGAGGCTTTAAAAGAAGCATTCCCTGAGACTTTTGATGACGCAAATCAAAGTTCGTGGGGAGATATAGAAGGTTGTGATGTCTTTCTTAATGGTTGGTGTTATTACATTTATTGGATTCGTCATGCTGATGATGGTGATGTATCTAAAATTAGTCCGATGGAATATGCCATAGTGCGTAATAATATCTATCAGTTATATGTGAACAGCGTCAGTCAATTGGGTACGCCAGAGCCCGATAGTAATGTAGAAGAGTTTGATACTGAAATTCATATCCAAGTAAAAGGATGGGTTTCGATTGGTGTAAGAGTCCCTGATTTTGATTAAATAAGAAGGAGGAGAGAAAAATGAAGCGATTCATTAAATATTATATATTAAGTCTGTTGGTGGCGTTTTTAAATATAGCTTGTACAGATGATTTGATTGTGCGCAATGAAGAAAATATTCGTGAAGGTGTATCTGTCACTGTTTCATTGGATTTTGGCGTTTCGACTTCTGAAATAGTGACCCGTGCTGCTGCTAACGAAGACATTGAACGTACGGTGAATCGTATTTATCTTTTTGTATTCAATTCAGACGGTTCTTTGGATAACAAACAACTCTATTCTATCAATCAATCAACAACAGGATGTATAGAAACGATAACCCATTTTCCTATGCATTCTGGTTATGATAAGCGTTTTTATGCCATAGCCAATCCAGACAATGGATCGGGCAACTTGTCTGTGTCCCGATTGGCAAGTATAGAGACAGAAGAAGAATTGCTGTCGCTGACCTCGACACTGATTATTTCGACCAACATCGAACGTAATTACTTCTTGATGTCTGGTAAAATGGAATTGGCTGAGGGTGAAAACAGTATAGATGTGGATGAATATGGCCGTATCGTAGGGGCTGCTACATGCCCTAGTCATAATGTTCCTCAGATTCAATTGGAAAGGGTAGATGCTCGTATTACGTTCAAAATTAAGGGTGAAAAGCCAAGCGATAAAGACTACCGTAACTTTAGTTTTAAGCCAGACCGTTATTGGGTGGAAAACATTCCCCAACACACTTATGTCTTTGCGCACGATACAGACTATGAAAACAATGCTGATGGAGCGTTGAACTATGAATCCTCTTACGACAATGACATCCAACGCTATGTGGAAGGGCAAGATGAAGAGGACTATCACTATTTTGAGTTCTATCTCCATGAGAACCGTAAACAGCCGAATACCCTTATCACAGCTGATGCATTGGAGGATTCTCGTTATGAAGATGTGGAAAACCTGTATGCCTTGCGTGAACGGCGCGAGAAGATACCATTGCAAGACTCTAACCCGAATAAACCGGAACAAAAGTATGAAAATGGAGAGTTCGTATTCGCTAATCCACATTCTACATACGTCATGATTCATGGCATCTTGTCTTATGAAGATTATACGAATCCCTCTTCACCAACATTTGTCCATCAGGATGCTACGTATACCATACACTTGGGCAATACAGGCAACATGAATGACAGTAATAACCCAGCTATGGTGAATGATTATGCGACGAACCGTAATACTCATTACACCTATACGGTGCATGTTACAGGCGTCAATTCCATCTATGTGGAAGTTAAGGAAGAAGAAGGAGCCAAAGAAACGCGTCCAGGAATAGAGGGTGACTTGATTATGTCATCGAGCGATGTGCGTACGCTGGATGCCCATTACGGTCGGATATATTTTACTTTGCGCAGAGCTGACATCAAGAAGGGATTGTCGTGGGCAATAAAGACTCCTTTCCAAAGTGGAATGAAAGCGTTCGAGGCCAATCATTTTGCGACGTATGCCGATGGAACACTGAAGGCAGAAGATGAGTATACGGATGAAGAACGTAGGCCATTGATGACTTATCTGGCATCTGACCAAAATGCTCCTGAAGGTGCTGTACGTTTGAATGATTACAAATGGGTGCAATTTGTAATTAACTCAGAAGTAAGCCCTTCTGTTGGCCTGGGGATATTTGCCAAATATCCGGGGTATCGTGCCTATGATGGTGGAGAAGGGAAAAGAACGCCGGCTTCACCTTTCGGGGGTGATGGCTATCATAACGGTAATGCCTATTACAATGATGATGCAGTGCTCTACGATGTTAATCAATTGATGAATCACCTTTACATAGAGGCATACGATCGCAATAGCAGCCTTTTCGTAAATCCTCGTGGTGCAGTGGATTATGATGTAAATAGTGATGATGCTTTTGTACCTATCACTGCTTTTATAGATGAATATGTCTACAAGTACGATCCCCGTACGGTCTATCATGAAAATCCGGATCCAGCAACCCATGAGAATCTGCTGTTGTGGAAAGAGGTGGTCAATGGAGAAAATCGTATGCTACACTTGTGTACCAGTAGTAATATTTATAGTGAGGATGGCAATTCGTCTTTGGCGGAGAACGTGCTTTCTATTACGCAAAATCCCATTTATACATTTTATAACCACAATGACGTCACACTCCGGACTGCTTGGGGTACAGAATCTATCAACGAGACAGGGCGATTAGTGGTCAATGTAAATGATAATATTCGGAATAATTGGAATAGATTGCCTAATACCCATAAGAATGGTCGGCAGAATACATTGAATATAATTCCTCACATAGGAGGAGGGGACAGTGACGGTGTGAGAGGATGGGAAAGTTCTGGTTTGAAATGGTCGGATGTGATGCAGCGTGATGTAGATGCATTCGGCAAACTGAATGAGGACTATAACAATGTTTGGTATGCTTGTCTGGGGCGGAATCGTGATTTGGATGGAGATAATAATGTCGATGCCAATGAAATCCGCTGGTACTTGGCGGCCATCGACCAGTTGACAGACATTTGGATAGGTGAAAATTCATTGAATGAAGGAGCCAGACTTTATACCGCAGAGGTATGTGCCCCTCATTCACCCGGGCATGTCCGCAGGCATGTGGCCAGTAGTACGTACTATGATGGGACCGATGGCTCTATAACGAACTCTTCGAACAATCCATGGGTAATTTGGGCAGAAGAAGGTGCTTCGGTTGGTAGCTGGAATGATTCTAAACAATATAATAATGTGTATTATAATAATGGTACAAAAGTTCCTGATGAAAATGAGCGGAAGTTATACGAGTACCGCTGTGTGCGTAATTTAGGCTTGTCTTTGGATGATATCGATTATGATGGGAATGCTGCGGAAGTAATGGAGGTAGAAAACTATGTAGAACCTTCAGAGGTTACACGGGTCACGGTGTTCGACAAAGAGTATAATGAACGATATATATCACTGCCTAAACTTGAATTTAACTCGGTTCGTTCAGCTAGTATATCCGGAGAGGACATACAGCCCGCACACAATGAACGCGATGCCGAAAATCGTCCTTACCGCAAATTTGCCGTAATTGTGAGTGAAGTAGGGGGGACAGACGATGGCATTTACCCAACAGAGATTAATAGGTGGGGAAGCTATATCCACACTCAGAATGGATCGCATTCGTGGAGTTATTATCAAAATGCGAATAATGAACGAAATGTATGCCCTAGGGGATATCGTATTCCTAATCAGCGGGAAACGATGTTGCTTTACACCACTTATTCCGATTTGTATAACTTTACAGTGGAACAGGTAAATAACACAGATAATTATACTTATTTTGATGAGAGGACTTATTCAAAGCCGTATCACTTTTATTTTATGACAAAAACGGCATTCAGCTTTGATGGAATTGGATTCTATACGAATCGAGACGGTTTTTCTTATGATGCATCTTGGCAGACTTTGAATCTACTGACTACATGGAATAACGGAAATATGCCACCGGGAAAAGTGCGCTGCGTGCGTGATATTGTGGAATAAATATGATAACGAGAATATGTATGATTTTATATTGAGAAGAATCGTTATATAAATCAAGGGGAAGTCTGAAGAAACGGATATATAGGTAATGATAAACATTTATCCTTTCGCACTCCGCACGGAACAACCAATGAAGTTTCGTGTGAAGTGCGGAGGGATTTTGCTTTTTTATTACCTAGAGGCTGTATCTGGGATACTTCATTGCGTCCGGCATGGCAAAGGAAACGTAAGGTCTTGCTCGGATTGTCAAAAATAATGTTTTAGAAATCGTTGTTCTTCTGTTTTTTTAGTAAATTTGCTGGTGGACTAAAATGATAGCAGTGATATGGAAAAAACGTATTGGTTATCCTACGATTTAGGTAT